>CAMCXT010000024.1 GCA_945883545.1 Chitinophaga pinensis
CCAACACGTTCCGACCAAATTCTAATTTGATCCACAGCTGCTGCACGAAATGTATCTGCAGCGCCAAGCACAACCGATTTTCCGGCTTGTTTGTATTGGTGTGCCAGCTTGGCTATCGTGGTCGTTTTCCCAACACCATTCACACCAACTACCATGATCACATACGGGCGATCATTGAATGGCGTATTGAAATCGATTTGGTCGGTACTGCGATTTTCCTCCATCAAAGAAGAGATCTCTTCCCGAAGGATTCTATTCAACTCCGACGTTGAGGTGTATTTGTCTTTCGCTACTCTTTCTTGAATGCGGGCAACGATTTTCAAGGTGGTTTCAACACCTACATCTGCACCAATCAGGATTTCTTCGAGGTTATCGAGAACCTCGTCATCAACACTTGATTTCCCAAGAAGGGCTTTGGTCAGTTTGGAAAAGAAATTCTCCTTGGTTTTAGCCAAGCCCTGATCGAGGGTTTCTTTCTTTTCTCTGGAAAATAAGCCGAAGAAAGCCATACTGATGAATCTTATCTTTTAGTAGCAAAAAAAGCTCCTTCCTTTTGGGAAGAAGCTTATATGAAAATACAGTTCAAATATATATAATTATTTCTCGCTCAGGAAATCCTTCACGTGATCGTTGTGTACTACTTCTTCTTTGAAGATGTAAGCACCGGTCTTTGGTGATTTCACCATTTTGATAACCTTAGTGAAGGATTTACCCGCACCAGTCTTCAGGGTTGCAACTACTTTCTTAGCCATGGTTAAGCAATATTACTTGATTTCTTTGTGAACGGTTACACGCTTCAAAACACGGTTGTATTTCTTCAGCTCGAGACGCTCAGAAGTGTTCTTCTTGTTCTTTGTTGTGATGTATCGGGAAGTACCTGGAACGCCGCTGGTCTTGTGCTCAGTGCATTCCATAATCACTTGTACTCTATTACCTTTCTTAGCCATAACTTTGACTTTCTTTTTTTAAGGGCTGCAAATATAGTGATTAGAATCTCTCACGCAACAACAACCTGTGAAAATTATTCTTGATCTTCAGAATTATTTTGTTCTCGGTTGAATTGCTCCGCCAAAGCATCATAGTCGATGAACTGCTGCATATGCCCCGGCATGTAGTTCGGATAGCGCACCATGTGCATGCCACGTACCTGATCAACAAGTAGTTTCCTGAATTTATCGATGTTCTGTTTTTCTACTGCCGAAATGAAAATCGCCGGATCATTGTGTCTCGCCATCCAACTTCTTTTCCAATCTTCGAGCGATAAATTTTCTCTCGTAACCGGTGTCAAATCGCTTTCCTCTTTCTCCACATAAGTAAAGGCATCAATCTTATTGAATACCATGATTGTCGGTTTATCTAGCGATCCGATGTCTTTCAATGTTTCATTCACCGCCCGAATGTGGTCCTCAAACGATGGATGCGAAATGTCGACCACATGGATCAAAATATCCGCCTCGCGCACTTCATCGAGCGTCGATTTAAAAGATTCAATCAATTGTGTTGGAAGCTTTCGGATGAAACCCACTGTGTCGGAAAGCAAAAATGGTATCTGATCCAAAACCACTTTGCGCACTGTGGTATCGAGTGTTGCAAACAATTTATTCTCTGCAAAAACTTCCGATTTACTCACCAAATTCATGATGGTACTTTTGCCTACGTTCGTATAACCCACAAGCGCTACGCGGATGAGTTCCCCGCGGTTCTTCCGTTGGGTAAACATCTGTTTGTCGATGTGGTGCAATCTTTCCTTGAGCAGGGCAATTTTATCTTTGATGATGCGTCGGTCGGTTTCGATCTGACTTTCACCTGGGCCACGCATACCGATTCCTCCTTTTTGTCTTTCAAGGTGGGTCCACATCCGCGTTAAGCGAGGAAGAATATATTGATATTGAGCCAGTTCAACCTGTGTTCTCGCATGCGATGTTCTGGCTCTTCCAGCGAAAATATCGAGGATGAGTGTGTTTCTGTCCATCACTTTACAACCAACCACTTTTTCTAAATTCCGCTGCTGCGAAGGAGAAAGTTCATCATCGAAAATGAGCAAATCGATGTCGTTCTCCTTGATGTATTCAATAATCTCGTTGAGCTTTCCAGAACCAATAAAGGTTTTGGAATCGGGCCGATCGAGTTTTTGAGTGAACCGAATGACAGGAATTGCCCCAGCTGTTTCTGCTAGAAATGCCAGTTCATCTAAGTATTCGGTGAGCATTTGATCCGATTGATGCCGGGTTACGACACCAGCCAGAACTGCACGCTCTTGTGCCTTCCTTTTGGGTTGATCTTGTTTCAGAAAATTGTTGTTTGTTACTGCAAAGATAGGATGGAATCCCTCTTGTTAAGCGTGTTGCAAGTATTGATTTAACTGCGGAATTTTTACAGTTTCAAGATACTCAGCTTCCAGCATGTTTGCCCAAGCATTCAAATAGGCTTTTACGTCTTGCGGATCGTTGTGACGAAGATCGCTTCTGCCCATAAACCTTCTCACTCTTGAGTCTTCAAGCCTTTCGAGGTTGATTAAATCTTGAATCGAAAACCCTGCTTCTTCCATATACAGGATGATGTCGTCGATGGCCATTCCACTGCCCGGGCAATAATCGCGAAGTTGATCGCGCCAATCGCCATGACGTTTCATTGCTGCACTGTGGATGTCGGCAGAACTCAAACTGCAGATTTCTTGCGCTAAATGCCCGCAATTACAAGCGCCCATGTGGCCCCATTGGTAACCTTGGCCTGAAGAAATTTTGTTTGCTGCTTGGCGCAACACCTCAATTCGAAAAATGGATTTATCGGTAAGCATAAAGTTTTTTTGAAAAGTTCTGACTGCATAATTAACAATATCCGTTAATTCTTGTTTAATTTGAACAGATTCTTTAGTCGATGTCTGACAATAAAATCATTCCAGTGTTTCCCCTTTCTGCGGTCGTTCTGCCGGGAGAGGAATTCTATTTGCACATTTTCGAACCACGTTACAAGCAATTGATCAACGAGGCTCGCGACAAAGATCTATCCTTTGGAATCCCTTATGCCAATGGAGGGAAGATGAATCGGTTTGGTTCGGAAGTGAAAGTGAAAACGGTCTTTTCAAACTATCCTGATGGAGAAATGGACATCTCGGTGATCGGATTGAACATATTTGAACTCAATGAGATCTTGCCGCCAAAAGACAAGCTCTATTCGATGGGTGATGTGGAAATTTCTCCAGAATTGCCAGTGAACGAAAAGAAACTACTTATGCTTCGTCCGCTTTTGCTCGAATATCTGCAATTGAAAAAAGGCGAACCAGTGAAACTTCCGTCTGGAATACCTGTTGATAGCTACGCAGCAGCGCTTTTACTCAATTTGCATCCTGATAAAAAGTACGAGTTAATTTCTCAGGGTTCAGAAAATATTCGTATCACTTGGCTAATGAATGAGTTACGCATATTAATGCAGTCTAGAAAGATGGAAATTCAGCTTCAGAAAAATTTTCTGATGAATTAATCACAACTTCTCTTGATTGTTTGATTTCAATTTAGTTACTTTGCACCCCCTTAATAAAGAATAATCTACTGGGTCATGTCAAGAATCTGTCAACTTACCGGAAAGAAAGCCCTCAGCGGAAATAACGTTTCTTTTTCACACCGTAAAACAAGACGCCGTTTCAATCCGAATCTGGTGACTAAAAAATTCTACATTCCTGAAGAAGAAGCTTGGATCACCATCCGTCTTTCTACTTCAGCATTGAAGACTATCAATAAAATTGGTATTTCAGAAGCCCTTCGTCGTGTAGAAACGAAAGGCTCTCTCTAATAAAATACAGGATTTGTTCTCTGAACGCTGGCTATAATAGGTCGGCGTTTTTTATTTGTGAGAATTTAACTTACTTGTACGCATGAAGCAAGGATTTTTTCTCTTCCTGCTCTTGGTTTCCCAAATGGGTAAATCGGGAGATTTGCGCACATTGTTGTTCCAGTTCAAGCCCGATTTCAACAACCAAACCATTCAGGCATCTGTCGTTCAAACATGGCAGTTCGCCCAAGCCGACACGTTTACCCTTTTTGTGGGCGAAGGCTTGAAAATCGACTCACTGAAGCACCCAGAAGGCTTCACTTGGAAACGCCAAGGAAACAAGATTTTCTGTTCAGTTTCTTCCGCCGGTCGATACACAATTCAACTCCATTATTCAGGCAAACCATTAGCTGCTAAAAACCCTCCGTGGGATGGCGGTTTGGTTTGGCGGAAAGACCCTTCGGGGAAAAACTGGCTCGGCGTTACTTGTCAAGGCCAAGGCGCTTACAATTGGTGGCCTGCACCCTTAGATCATCTGCAAGAAGCCGATACTGTTGAGTTTACCGCTGTTTATCCAAGCGACTTGTTCTTCAAAGGCAACGGCGAATTGGTGCACAATTGGAAATATGGAAACCTTCGCACAACCACTTGGCAAACAACGTATCCGATTAATCTCTACAACATCACCGTAAACATTGCCGATTATGAACACTTCAGCGAGAAGCTGTTGCGCGCAGATGGATCAGAACTCGAGATATCCTACTATCCGCTGCGCGTGAACCTTGAAAAAGCGAAAAAGCAATTCAAACAAACCTTCCAAATGTTGAAGTGCTTCGAAAACGCATTTGGGAATTACCCTTGCTCAAACGACGGATTCTCAGTTGTTGAAACGGCCTATGCAGGCATGGAACACCAAGGCGCAATCGCTTACGGAAATGGATATAAAGATGGGTACAAAGGCGAGGATTATTCTGGTGTAGGGATTTTGTTCGACTTTATTCTCATCCATGAAAGTGCGCACGAATGGTGGGGAAATTCAGTTACAGCGCTCAATCCTGAAGATTTTTGGATGCAAGAAGCATTTTGCACCTATGCCGAAATGGTCTATGTGAATTGCCGATTTGGGGAACAAGCCTCACTGAAGTACATCAATGCCAAGAAAAGGTTGGTCGAAAACATCAATCCGATTTTAGGGAAAGAAGACAGTGGAATCGATATTTACTCGAAAGGTGCATTGATGGTGCATACGCTGAGTGCATTTGCTGAAAACAAATTACAATGGCAAGCCGTGCTGAAAGATTTCGCGCTATCGATGCAGTTTCAAAAGGTGAGCACGAAAATGTTGGCCGATTGGTTCAGCGCCAAATTAAATGGTGTTACGCCCGCTTTTTTCTACCAGTATCTCAGCTTGGCCCAACCTCCAATTTTACAATACTATACCCGTAAAACGGCTGCTGGATATGTAGTTAAGTATCGGATCAAGAACGCGATACAAGGATTCGAAATGCCCATTTTTTGGACAACATCCCAATCTCCGAAACCGAGCATGGCCAACGGTTCTTGGCAAGAAATTTCTCTCACAGGCTTTGAAGAACCTTCTCCAGATTCGACCAAATCATACTTTTTGATTGAACCTTAATTTTTTTCACAATAGGTGCATCAAACAGTTTAGGTTTAGCATCTTTTCTCAGTCATTAGTAATGTATTTCAGAGTTTTTTCATCTGAGCCTTTTAATTTCATTGTTAATAACTAAATTTACGACCCTTCTAAAGAAGATTTTATGCGGATATTTTTATCAGTACTCCTTGCTTCCTCAGCATTGATGCTTTTTTCAGCTCAGTCATCAGCTCAGGTTACATTCACAGTACAACCGCCTGCCGACCTTGTAACGAACGTTCTCGTTGGTGCTGGTGTTCAGGTTTCAAACATTACTTCAGGCGGAGATCCTGAGCAATTCGGTCGATTTGTTGGCGGAAACTCAGTGAACTTAGGCATTGGTAATGGCGTTGTGATGACCACAGGAAACGTTGTTTCTCAATCTGATGCAGCCAATGCGTTTTCTTACATTGGTTCTCCTGCCGATCTAGCAACCATCGGAACAGCGTTCGATAATGCCATCAACCTTACCAACGATGCCGACCTTAATGCAATCATCTCAGGATTAGGTGCAAATGCTATAACAAACAACATCGCTTTGCTAGAATTCGATTTCGTACCGCAAGGAGATTCAGTAGCTTTTAGATATGTATTCGCATCCGAAGAATACGATGGCTTCGTGTGCTCACAGTTCTTCGATGTATTTGGATTTTTCATTTCAGGTCCTGGAATCACTGGTCCTTACACTAACAATTCTCAGAATATCGCTATCGTTCCTGGCACAAACCCACCATTGCCTGTAAGTATGAACACGATCAATTCTGGTATTTCTGATGGTGGAATTTATTGTCCTCCAGGCGGATTAAACAACCAAGCCTTTTTCGTCGACAATGCAACATCGCAAAACTTTGGCGCTTATGGTTTCACTTCGGTACTTACAGCCGCATCTACAGTAACTTGTGGAGAAACCTACCACATCAAATTGATCATCGCAAACGGTGTCGATAACGGTTACGACTCTTGGGTATTCCTTGAAGCTGAATCATTCAGCTCTTCAATCCCAAATGTAAATATTGCTAATCTTCTTCCAGATTCGGCCGTAATCGAAGGTTGTATTGAAGGAGAATTGGTATTCAGAAGAAATTTTTCTACCGATACTTTAATCATCCCTGTTTTCTATTCTGGTGAAGCAGCATACGGTGACGATTACACAGGCTTACCTGATACACTTATTTTCCTTCCAGGCGTTGATTCATTGTATTACGTTCTACAACCAGTTGATGACGGAATCACTGAAGGAACAAATGGTTACGAAAGTTTGATCATCGCTTTCGAGGTAATCAACGATTGCGGCGACGTTGTTTATGTTGAAAAGGAACTTAAAATCCGCGATCCATACGTATTAAACATCCAGCCGTTAAACGATACACTGGCTTGTCCACAAGCAAATTATACGGTGGGCGTGAATGTTTCAAACGGTTACGAACCTTATGTGTATCAGTGGGCTAACAATGGTCAAATCACCCCAACGATCAATGTTCCAATTCTTGAATCACAAACTTTCCCTGTAAATATTACCGATGCATTGAATTGTCCGTTCTCTCAATATACCGATTCAGTTGTTGTAACCATGAACTACGATTCATTGAATTCTGTTACGCAGAGCACTATCATCTGCTCTGGCGACACGATCGACATTGAAGCTTTCACCATCAGTGGCTTGCTTCCACATAACATCAGCTGGTCGAACGGGCTAAACCTAGATACGATTTCGGTTACAGCTACAGACACAACAGTGTTCACTTACACAGCCACTGATGCTTGTGGAGTTATCGTTACCGATTCTTTCACCGTATTCGTTCCGGTGTACGATACTTTGTTGGTTACTACAAACGATACGACAATCTGCAGCAAAGACTCAGAAGCAAAACTTATCGCTTATCCTGATGGCGGTTCAGGTGGATACACTTACGTTTGGTCAGGTCCAGCACCTATTACAGCCTTGAACGACTCAGTTTCATTGGCTGGTCCAACCACCACTACCGATTACTACATCACAGTTACCGATCAGTGTGGTGAGGTAGGTTTCGACACCTTGAAGGTTATGGTTCAAAATTGCGACATCACAGCAAGCAATGCATTTTCGCCCAATGGAGATGGAAAGAACGATTTCCTCACATTCGAGAATATTCAATACTACCCGGGAAGTATCGTTTACTTGTACTCGCGTTGGGGTAAGAAAGTGTTCGAACAAATGGATTACAACAACGACTGGAATGGTGGCGATGTGCTCATTTCAGGTACTTACTACTACGTTATTGAACCAAATGATGGCACCGAACCGCTCAAAGGTTTTGTGATGGTATTCAAAGAATAAGAAACACTTCTATAATTTAGCGGGCCCTCAGGATTTCTGGAGGCCCGTTTTTTATTTCCTGCCCATGAGATTTCCTTTCGCCTGTTTATTTTCATTGATCTTTATGATGAACCAATCAACTGCTGCCGATCAGCATTCATTTGCACGACCAGCTGAAGTTGTTGTGCGCCATCTTAGTTTACAGTTGCAGCTAGACTTTGAGCAAAAAGTTGCATTTGGCACAGCACGCCTCGACCTCGACCGACTCAAGCCATCCAACCAAGTTATTCTCGATACAAAAAACCTAGATATTGAAGGTGTAACGCTCGACAATGGTAACAAAGCGAGCTACAATTTAGGCGATGAAGTGCCTTTTCTTGGCCGACCGCTCACCATCGAATTGTTGCCTGAAACGAAATTCATCACTGTAAAATACCGAACTACAAAATCGTCCGATGCAGTGCAGTGGCTCGATCCAGAGCAAACATTCGGCAAAAAGCACCCGTTTTTATTCACCCAAGGCCAAGCGATTCTTACCAGAACTTGGATTCCCTTGCAGGATTCTCCGGGCATCCGATTCACTTGGGACGCCACCATCACGCTGCCCAAAGAACTTATGGCGGTGATGAGTGGAACCAATCCACAAGAAAAAAACGAATCCGGAGAGTACAAATTCCGCATGGAGCTTCCGGTTCCAGCCTACCTCATCGCTTTGTCGGCAGGCGATCTTAAATTCTCGCCCATCGGTTCTCGTTGTGGCGTGTATGCCGAACCGGAGCAGTTGCAAAAGGCAGCAGCAGAATTTTCCGATATGGAGAAAATGCTCATTGCCGCCGAAAAGCTTTACGGGCCATACATTTGGGGCCGCTACGATGTAATTGTACTTCCGCCTTCTTTCCCCTTCGGCGGGATGGAAAACCCACGACTCACTTTTGCCACCCCGACCATCATTGCCGGCGATGGATCACTCACTTCACTTATTGCCCACGAATTGGCGCACAGCTGGTCGGGCAATTTGGTAACAAATTCCACTTGGGATGATTTTTGGCTCAACGAAGGATTTACAGTGTATTTCGAACGCCGAATCATGGAATCTCTTTACGGGAAAGATTACGCCATGATGCTGTCGGTGCTTGGTTTCGACGATCTGAAGGAAACACTCGAAGAACTAAAAGATGCCCCTGAAGATACCAAGTTAAAGCTCAAGCTCACCGGAAGAGATCCCGATGATGGGATGTCGGATATTGCCTACGAAAAGGGCTGTCTTCTTCTTGAATATCTTGAAAATCAGGTTGGAAGAGAGAAATTCGACCTCTTTTTAACGGCTTATTTCAAGGAGTTCACCTTCAAAGGGATGGACACCGACAAGTTTATCAAGTATGCCAAAAGGAAGTTAGCCTTAACGGCTGAAGTTGAAGCTGTAATGCTCCAGTTTATCTTCGAGCCAGGACTTCCATCAATTGTTCAACCACCAGTATCTGCAAAATTTGCAGCGGTGGAAAAACTGGCAGATCGCTTCCAATCAAAGCAAGTATCCACCAAAGATTTGCCTACCAAAGAATGGTCGACCCACGAATGGTTGCATTTTATCCGTTCGTTGAACCCGACGATGGAGCAGCCCTTGGCAGATCAATTGAACCGTGATTTTGGTTTATCCAAACATGGCAATTCAGAGATTCGCTTTGCATGGCTGATGAATCGCATTGCAGCCAGTGATGCATCTTTGGTGGATGATACGGATCAATTTCTTGGAAGTGTGGGCCGCAGGAAGTTTGTGCTGCCATTGTATCGCTCTATGAGCCGCAAACCAGAGATCTATCCAACAGCTAAGGATATTTACAAGCGCCACCGTTCAGGATATCACTCAGTTACGCGACAAAGTGTAGATGAACTTTTCAACACTAAATAAAGACCATCAAAACGTAGCAGATAAATTCCTTAGGTTTGCGAAAAATTTAAACAACATGCCACTCAATAGCACAGCATTTAAAGGCTACACAATTGATTTGATCGATGACCTTCCAGAAGTGAATGAGAACGCTTTCGATTTTACTTTTGTGAAAATCGACTTAAGCGAAAGTTCATTGTATGATTTCGATGATAAAATCAAAGTATTGATTGGGCTTCCAAGCCTTGATACTGGTGTTTGTCAGAAAGAAGCACGCCAATTCAACGAGAAACTCAACGCAAAAGAAGGCGTTGTTGGAATCGTAATTTCTAAAGACCTTCCTTTCGCAATGAAGCGTTTTTGTGAAGCAGAGGGTTTGAGCAACATCGTGCCTGCATCCGATTTCCGCTACAACGATTTCAGTTCAGAATACAATACCGAAATGACGAACGGCCCATTGAAAGGTCTTATCGCTCGTACGGTATTTGTTGTAGATAAAAACAACAAGATCCGCCACGTTGAAATCACGCCCGACATTGCTGTTGAGCCTGATTACGACAAGATCCTCAGTGTTGTAGATTCTCTTTAATCATACAGCTTCCAAATAAAAAAGCTCCACTGTTTCGCAACGGTGGAGCTTTTTCTTTTTAGTTGATCGGATTACCCAACCAACGAAATATCAAATTGAACCAAGTCGATGAATTGCTGAACGCGTTCATCCACTTCTACACTGTTCAAATTCTGGATTCTTTCAGTTCCAAATTTCTCCACACTGAATGATGCCATTGCTGATCCAAAGATCACGGCACGCTTCATATTGTCGAAAGAAATGTCTTTGGTTTCTGCAATGTATCCGATGAAACCACCTGCAAAGCTATCGCCAGCTCCGGTTGGATCGAATACTTCTTCCAATGGAAGGGCAGGAGCAAAGAACACTTGGTCGTTGTAAAACAACAATGCACCGTGCTCTCCTTTTTTAATGATCAAATATTTCGGCCCCATCGCTAGGATCTTCTGAGAAGCCTTCACCAACGAATATTCACCTGAAAGTTGACGCGCTTCTTCATCATTGATTGTAAGCACATCAACACGCTTCAACAATGAAGTAAGTTCATCAAGCGCAATGTCCATCCAGAAATTCATGGTGTCGAGCACAACCAATTTTGGACGGTTAGCCAAACGATCCAACACTTGGTGTTGAACAGATGGAGCAAGATTCCCCAACATCAAGAATTCGCAGTCTTGATATTCTGCAGGAATGGTTGGATCGAAAGTCGCCAATACGTTGAGCTGTGTATCTAGTGTATCGCGAGAATTCATGTCGTTGTGGTACTTCCCACTCCAAAAGAAAGTTTTCTCTCCTTGCTTAATCTGCAAACCGTCGGTGTTTACCTTACGTTTCTGCAACATAGCAATAGCTTCCTGTGGAAAGTCGTCGCCAACTACCGAAACCAAATTGATTTTTGAAGTGAAATAAGAAGCAGCTAGCGAAATGAAGGTCGCTGCACCACCTACAATTTTATCGGTTTTACCGAATGGGGTTTCAATGGCGTCGAAGGCAACTGTGCCGATAACCAAAAGGCTCATAGAGTGTTGTTTATTTTTTGTTTGGGTAAACTTTGAGGGCTTCGCGGAGAATTTCCACGCATTTATTCAAGTCGGTGAGATTGAGTACATAACCGATGCGCACTTCGTCTTTTCCTGATCCTGGAGTAGAGTAGAAGCCCGTTGCAGGTGCAAGCATCACTGTTGCATTCTCGTAACGGAATTCCTCCAACAACCATTGGCAGAAATGATCTGAATCTTGAATGGGAAGTCGTGCCATGGCATAAAATGCACCTTTCGGCTTCGGACAAAAAACGCCCGGAATGCTGTTCAAGCCATCAACCATGAGGTCTCTTCTGGCAACATATTCACTTACTACAGCTTCGAAATAAGAGTCTGGAGTATCAAGTGCAGCTTCAGAAGCAATTTGACCAAATGTTGGTGGACTTAATCTTGCTTGCGCGAATTTGAGCGCAGTTTGCATCACTTCAGCATTTCGGGTAACCAAAGCGCCGATGCGTGCACCACACATGCTGTAACGCTTCGATACAGAATCGATCAGGATGACATTGTTATCCAAACCTTCCAACTGCATGGCTGAGAAGAAAGTCTCGCCATCATAGCAGAATTCTCTGTACACTTCATCAGCAAACAGATACAAATCGTGGCGAAGAAGAATTTCACGGAGCTTTTCAAGTTCGGCACGTGAATACAAATAGCCTGTTGGGTTTCCTGGATTTGAAATGAGGATCGCCTTTGTTTTTGGCGTGATCAATTGCTCGAACGACTCCACTGGAGGAAGCGCGAACCCTTCGTCGATGGTCGATTTTACTGGAACCACAACAGCACCTGCAGTTTGTGCGAAGCTGAGGTAATTTGCATAAAAAGGTTCTGGAACAATGATTTCATCGCCCGGATCGAGGCAAGTCATGATGCCGAACAACAATGCTTCAGAACCACCAGTAGTGATCATGATTTGGTTGTGGTCGACAGTGATTCCGTTTTTGCTGTAGTATCCTGCTAACTTTTTGCGGTAACTCTCATTGCCAGCACTGTGGCTGTACTCGATCACTTTTAGTCCAGTGTTTTTGATAGCCTCGAGTGCTACTTCTGGAGTTTGAATATCGGGTTGACCAATGTTGAGGTGGTAGATTTTTACCCCTTGCGACTTTGCTTTTTCGGCAAATGGAACCAGTTTGCGGATAGGAGAAGCTGGAAGTTGAATTCCTTTCTTGGAGATGCTTGGCATATAAAATAAAAAACCCCGATTTGAGGATCGGGGTGCAAAGATGATAAATTTTCAGGCTCGAAGAATTATTTTTCAAGTGGAGCCATTCCCTGCTTCTTCTCAGGCATGCCTGCGTCTGCTGGTGGTGGTTCAACGTTTCCTTTGATGTAAAGCATTTTGGTTCCAGTTTTTTCTTTCGAAGCATCCTGGATAGTCAATGTTACATTTTTGTTGATTGCGCCTGCGCGCTTAGTATCGTAGCTAACGCGGATTGAACCAGTTTTTCCTGGAGCAATCGCTTCTTTTGGCCATTCTGGAACTGTACAACCACAAGATCCACGTGCATTAGAGATCAAAAATGGTTCTTTACCAGTGTTGGTGAATGTAAACTCACATGTTCCATCACCACCATTTTTAATGGTACCGTAATCGTGAGTTTCTTTATCAAACTGAATACTTGGTGTCCAGTTTTGCTCAGTAGACGGTGTTGGTGCTGCTGGAGCTTGTGCATTAGCAGCCACTAGGCCAGAAAGTGCAAAAACGAGTGTTAAAAAAGAGCGTTTCATTTCAGAGAGCTGATGTTTAAATTATTGATGACAAATGTAATTTTTCTATTGGAGATTTCAACCCTTAGTGAGGGATTGGTGAATTCACTGGAGTTGGTTTGTTATTAGGTTCAGCCATTGGTGAAATTGTAGCTTTCCCTTTTGTTGGAGTAGTACTTCCATCTTTGCCGTTTACGTTCCCTTTGATTGTAAGTTTCGTGGTTCCTGTTTTATCTTGGTTGGTTCCACTTACAATTGTAACTGTAACATCTTTGGTGAAAGCTCCCGGGCGGCCTTCAGAATTGTAGCCCACTTTGATTTTTCCATTTTTACCTGGAGCAATCGGCGTTTTAGGCCATTCTGGTGTTGTGCATCCGCAGCTTGCCTGCGCAGTTTGAATTAAAATCGGCTCATTGCCTGTGTTGGTGAAATCGAATTCATAAGTAGCAACAGGTCCTTCAGGAATACCGCCAAAATCATGCGTTGTTTGCTCGAATTTAATCGTTGGTGTCCAGTTGATATCTGTTGAAGCTGGCTGAGCTGCAAGCGATAATGTGCCGCCAAGCATCAGCATAGAAAAGAAGTTTTTCATAGTTTATTTCGTGCGTTATTTAGTATTTCAAAACCGGCGCGACATTACAATTATTAAGCCAAAAACTTCATTGGTTTGCCACGCTCCCGCAAATGAACAAAATCCATTTCGGCTTGTCAAGTCTTGGCTACCTCAGAAGATAAATCTTAACCATTTATTCAAATTCAAACTGCCCAAAAAAAGCGCTATTTTTGCCGCCCTTAGTCAGTATGTATGGAAATTCCTAAACAATACAATCCCGCTTCAATCGAAGACAAATGGTACAGTACCTGGATGGAAAAAGGCCTCTTCCGTTCGGTTCCAGATGCACGTGAATCGTTCACTGTGGTTATCCCTCCGCCAAATGTTACCGGAGTATTGCACATGGGACACATGCTCAACAATACTATCCAAGATGTACTCGTTCGTCGTGCCCGTCTTCAAGGAAAAAATGCTTGCTGGGTTCCAGGAACCGACCATGCATCCATTGCTACTGAAGCCAAAGTGGTGAACAAACTGAAGGAACAAGGTATCGAAAAAAATAGCCTTACCCGTGAAAAATTCCTAGAACACGCTTGGGAATGGACCGAAAAACACGGCGGAATCATCCTCGAACAACTCAAGAAACTTGGGGCTTCCTGCGATTGGGAACGCACAAAGTTTACGATGGACGACGACATGAACCGCGCCGTAACGAACGTGTTTATCGACCTCTATAAAAAAGGCTTGGTTTACCGAGGAGTACGCATGGTGAACTGGGATCCAAAGGCACAAACAGCGCTTTCTGATGAAGAGGTAATCTACAAGGAAACGCCTTCGAGGTTGTTTCACATCCGCTATCAAATCAAAGATTCCGACCAAACAATTACCATTGCTACAACCCGACCAGAAACAATCCTCGGAGACACCGCAATCTGTGTGCATCCTGAAGATGAAAGGTACACAAACCTGATCGGAAAGATGGTTCTCGTTCCGCTGATCAACCGCGAAATTCCGATCATCGCCGACGAATACGTTGACCGCGAATTTGGAACCGGAGCGCTCAAAGTAACACCAGCGCACGACATCAACGACTATAACCTTGGAATTAAATACAATCTAACTGTGGTGGATGTAATTGCTTCCGATGGAACCATGAGCCAAGCAGCGCAACTCTATATTGGTCGCGACCGATTTGATGTTCGTAAACAGATTGTGAAGGACATCGATGCAGCTGGTCAACTCGATAAAATTGAAGACATTAAAAACAATGTCGGTTATTCGGAGCGAACCGATGCAGTTATCGAACCTCGTTTGTCGATGCAATGGTTCGTGAAAATGGAAGTACTTGCCAAGCCTGCTCTTGATGCGGTAAACGATGGCAAGGTGAAACTGCATCCAGCGAAATTCATCAATACATATAAGTATTGGATGGAGAATGTGAAGGATTGGTGCATCTCTCGCCAGCTTTGGTGGGGACAACGCATTCCGGCTTGGTACGATAACACTGGAGATGTTGTGGTTGCTGCCAATTTGGAAGGCGCCATGGCGGAATTTGCCGCGAAGGGAAAAAATGTCACAGCTGCCGAAATCCGACAGGACGAAGATGTTGTAGATACATGGTTTTCATCTTGGCTCTGGCCGATCACCGTGTTTGATGCAGATGCAGTGATCAAGAACCCAGCAGATTTTAATGCTGATTTGAAATATTATTATCCAACCAAAGATCTTGTAACAGCGCCAGAAATCCTCTTTTTCTGGGTGGCTCGGATGATCATGGCTGGAATGGAATACTGCGGTGATATCCCATTTTCGAATGTGTATCTCACAGGAATTGTGCGCGACAAGCAAGGACGTAAAATGTCGAAGTCGCTCGGAAATTCGCCCGATCCAATCGAATTGATTGAGAAGTTTGGTGCCGATGGCGTGCGACTTGGAATGCTTCTCACATCCCCGGCAGGGAACGATTTGCCGTTCGATGAAAGCATGTGCGAACAAGGCCGAAATTTCAGCAACAAAATCTGGAATGCTTTCCGTTTGGTGAAAGGATGGACTGTAGAGGATAAAGAACCTACCCAAGCTTCTCGTGAGGCTACTGCTTGGTTTGGATCGCACTTGGCTGCCACCATCGCAGAAGTGGATGATTTGTTCTCAAAATACCGCATCTCGGAAGCCTTGATGACTTTGTACAAGCTCACTTGGGATGATTTCTGCGCTTGGTATCTCGAAGCAGTGAAACCAGGATTTGAGCAAAGCATCGACCGTGAAACATATGTCGCAACGATTGCCTATTTCGAAGATATCCTCAGGTTGTTGCATCCATTCATTCCGTTTATCACAGAAGAAATTTGGCAATACATCGGCGAACGTGAAGACAACAACTTGCTTATCGTGAACCACATGCCGGTTACGGTAGCTGTTGATGCGAAGTGCAATGCCGAGTTCGATCTGATTCGTGAATTAATTGCCTCAGTTCGGGCATTTAGAAACGATAAAGGCTTATCTCCCAAAGAAGCATTGCGTTTGAGTTGTAAAAGCCGCATTGCAAGCAATCCGCTTCCTTTTGAGGCAGTTTTATTCAAGCTGGCAAACCTCGAAGCTGTTGATTATGTGAGTGAAAAACCAGAAGGTACTTTAGCCATGTTGGTGCGCACCGAAGAAATCTTCTTGCCTGTAGGCGAAATCGCAGATCCAGAAGCTGAGCGCGAAAAACTCCAGAAGGAACTCAGCTACACCGAAGGATTTCTTTCATCGGTTGAAAAGAAGCTGAGCAACGAGCGTTTCGTGAGCAATGCAAAGCCAGAAGTCGTGGCCATGGAACAAAAGAAAATGCAAGATGCAATTCAGCGTATTCAAGTCTTGAAAGAACAGCTTGAAGCTTTGGTATAAGAAGAATTCTGACAATAGGGCATCTCCAATCTCAATTACTTCGAGGTGAATCGTCTCTCTCCTGTGGAGAGAGATAAGAGAGAGAGGTTTATCGAAGCTTTAGTATAATAAGAATTCTGACAATAGGGCATCTCCAATCTCAATTGCTTCGAGCTGAATCGTCTCTCTCCTTTGGAGAGAGATAAGAGAGAGAGGTTTATCGAAGCTTTGTTACAATACGAATTCTGACAATAGCCATCTCCAATCTCAATTGCTTCGAAATGAATCGTCTCTCTCCTGTGGAGAGAGATAAGAGAGAGAGGTCCTTCAATCCACGGACTAAAGTCCGCGGCTGCAAGGTGTCTCCTTTCACCTTTCACCTCAATTCTACCGCCCCCCAATCAACTTCCCTAATGCCGAAACACCCTCAGCAGTTGCTTGGAAATAATTGCCTTTTTTCAAATTCGGAATGCAAACTGTCTGTATCACAGCAGCGGTGTCTTCATCGCTAAGGAGCTGCTCAATTCCATAGCCATTGTGGATTCGAATCATCCGCAACGATCTTGATAAGCAAAACAAGATGCCATTGTTTTTCTTTGAATCTCCTACGCCCCAATGGTTGGCAAGTTTAAGTGTGTAGGCATCAAAATCTTCTGCAGAAGTGTAATCCTCATTCAATGAAACTACACTGATTTGAATGTCGAGCATCCGATTGTATTGCAGAAGGAGCTTATTCAACGAATCGATTTCTGCGATGCTGAACAACTGCTCGAAATCGTTCACCAAGCCGATAGGTTTGGGCAATTGTGCTTGAATCGATTGACTCCTATCGAGCTGCGAATCTCTTTGTAAGGATTGGCTATTTAGATCTATTTGAGTGAATAAACACAGGAAGGCAAAGCATAGGTATAGTCGCCAGTTTTTCATAGCTGAAAAATAGTGAATTAAAACCCCGTTTCCTTTTTGGGATTCTGCCGATTACTCGGAATTCGGTAATTAAACGTTGAAACGGAAATGCATCACATCTCCATCAGCTACAACATATTCTTTTCCTTCAACAGCAAGTTTTCCATTGTCGCGACAAGCCGATTCAGATCCAAAGTGAATGAAGTCTTGGTAATGAATTACTTCAGCACGAATAAATCCTTTCTCAAAATCGGTGTGGATTACACCAGCTGCTTGGGGCGCTTTCATGCCTTTGGTGATGGTCCATGCGCGAACTTCTTTCACACCAGCGGTGAAATACGTTTGCAGGTTTAGCAAGTGGTAAGCCGACTTGATCAATTTATTCACGCCAGGTTCTGCCAATCCAATTTCTTCTAGGAATGCTACCTTGTCTTCATATGTTTCCAATGAAGCAATTTCTGCTTCCATGGCAGCTGTAATGATCATGATCTCAGCGTTTTCTTCTGCCACCGAATTGCGCACGGCTTCAACCATCGCATTTCCCGATTTTGCAGCTGCCTCATCCACGTTACAAACGTAAAGCACTGGCTTATTGGTAAGCAAGTACAAATCGTTTGCAAAGTCGATGTCGTCTTGTTTTTCCAAGATCACACTTCTTGCCGATTTTCCTTGTTTGAGCACTTCTTGGTATTTGCTCAGAATTTCGTGTTGCTTCTTCGCGTCTTTGTCGCCAGCACGGGCTTGCTTTTCAATTTTTTGAAGTCGTTTTTCAACAGTATCTAGATCCTTGAGCTGAAGCTCTAAATCGATCACTTCTTTGTCGCGCACCGGATTTACATTACCGTCTACGTGCACCACGTTCGGATCGTCGAAACAACGCAATACGTGCAAAATGGCGTCGCATTCGCGGATGTTTCCAAGGAATTGATTTCCCAATCCTTCACCTTTCGATGCGCCTTTCACCAGGCCGGCGATATCTACGATTTCAACGGTAGTTGGTACAATTTTCTCGGGCTTCACGAAATTCGATAGTGCAGTAAGTCGCTCATCCGGTACTGTAATCACGCCCACATTGGGCTCGATTGTACAAAACGGAAAGTTCGCAGCTTGTGCTTTAGCGTTGCTGAGACAATTGAAAAGGGTCGATTTCCCCACATTAGGCAAACCAACAATACCACATTTTAAGGCCATGATAATTCTGAAAAACGGCGGCAAAGATAGTTATTCTGCACCGCTGATTTACAGGAATTTTTATTTGGCTTGGAGGTATTTTGATTCCAGATAAAATTGTTCGTGAGCAGCAATGCGCAAAAAAGATTTAATCGTAGCGGGTCAAAAAGAACTAATGAAAAGCACAAACAAAAAAGGCTGTTAATAGAGATATCATGACTTGTTTTATCTTGATCAGCAGCACTGTTGGGTATTTGTTAATAGATGAAGAATGATGCTCAATTAATAAAGGGATGCGATTTTTTTTATATTTGTTTAAAATAGTTTCCCATGATTAAAATCTTTACTACGTTCCTGTGCTCGTTCATTTTTGCCCAATTGGGATTTTCACAGATTGAGCTAGAAGTTTCAGATTATCATCGGTTCGATAACCAATACTATCGAGGATTTATTTATACCGACCTTACCCAAGTCGAAACTACGGCACCAGGTCCAAACCAGTTCTGGGATTACTTTCTGCTCGACGAAGATTTTCAGGACACATTAACGATCATCAAAGCAGACTTAACACCATTTTTTTCCTCATTTCCCAATGCAGAATATGCGATAACCACTAATAATTTATCGTATTTCTATGAATCACTTTCGCCTCAGGGAGTTACCATCGAAGGACGAGCAGTGTACGATCCAATTTTCAATTCTCAAATTATTACCCCATTTCAAAGTGTTGGGTTTTCATTGCCTTATCCAATCAATTTTGGTGATAATTACCAGTTTGGTTATCAATACCAAACCGAGAATGCGTCCTTTTTACCCAATGCAGATTCTTCAAAATCGCAAACTTATGTAGATGTTACCATCAATGTGGATGCCTCGGGAATTCTCACCATTCCCGGAGGATCGTTTGAAGTGCTTCGCTTCCGACAATTGTCAACTTCGTTGGATAGCTTGTATCTGTATAATGAACAGAATGGTTGGATTTTCTACAATGAACTTTTCGATACTACTGTTACAGATTTCTTTTACACCAAGGATGTTGGTGCTTCATTGCTCACCATTACAACGCGCCCAAATACTGGAACTACTGGGATAAGTTTCCTCAAGGGATTTGTTATCAACAGTGCTGAAAATGCTGTGATTCCACAAATTAACATCTATCCACAGCCCGCAGAAAATACTGTTTGGGTAGACGCTGAAAAGAAATATTCAGCACAATTGGTGAATCTACAAGGACAGAAAACTCGAGACATTCAGCTGATTCAAGGGCGAAACCAAATCGACCGAGAAGATATTCCAGACGGTATTTATATGTTACGTTGTTTCGATTCTGAAGGACAAGCAGCAGGTGTTCGAAAGCTCGTTTTTACGCAACAGTGAACCATACTTTTGCTGAATTGTTGCACTTTTGAGCATGCAATTAAAACTGGGTTTTTCCCCTTGTCCGAACGACACCTTCATCTTTAACGCCTTGGTGAATGGATTAGTCTCAGATCCAGACCTTTCATTTCAAATCGAGCTCGCCGACGTAGAAGCACTCAACCAATCAGCTATCCGTCGAGAGGCCGATATTACCAAACTGTCTTTCGGAACCATTCCAGCCGTTTCAGCTGATTACCAAATTCTCGATGCTGGTTCAGCACTTGGTTCTGGTTGCGGTCCGCTGTTGGTTTCTAAACAAATTTTATCGCCCGATCAATTAAAAAATGCTCGTGTAGCCATTCCAGGATTTAATACCACCGCCAATCTCTTGATGAGCATGGCATATCCTGAAATTCTAGACAAAAAAGCTTTTTTGTTTTCTGATATTGAAGATGCTGTGCTTCGTGGAGATGCCGATTTAGGCCTAATTATCCATGAAAACCGTTTCACTTACGAGCGCCGAGGTTTACTGAAAATTGCAGATTTGGGCGCTTGGTGGGAAGATACATTTCAATTGCCTATTCCTTTGGGCTGCATTGCCATTCGTAGAAATCTCGACGAGAAAATCAAACAAAAAGTAAGTGGATTGATTCGAAAAAGCGTTGAATTGGCTTTTCAAAATCCCGAAGCCACTATGCCTTATGTTTCAGCACATGCACAAGCAATGGAAGTTGAGGTGATGAAGCAACACATTTCCTTGTACGTGAACGAGTACAGCGTTTCTCTAGGCAATAAGGGCCGAAATGCAGTGAGGGAAATGTTTAGAATCGCAGCAAAGAACAAACTTGCCAGTTCGGTGGAAGAACCACTTTTTATCGATTCAGATCTTTTGTAAGGAAGGCAATTCTACATCCGCAATGGCGCGCATCGTGATGGTGCCGAATACATGCGGAAAAAATCCTGATCCATCATCGGCTGCTTCATAAATTACTGGAACATTCAGCAACGAAGTGTCGATTTTTAAAATGCGAAGATCTTTGCGGTTCTTGAAAAATCGCTTCAATGTTCCTTTGATTTGCTCCTCACGTGAACAATGAATAAAACCTTCAGCTTCCAAAGAAGCAGCGGTAAACTCAGCTTGCGATTTTTGTATTTCCCAATCAGAAAGACAAACAATGTGGTAGATAAACTTTGGAGCGGCCATCAGAATCGTTCGCAAATTTAGGCAAGTGTTTTCATACTCTGTTCAAATTCGTGGTGATAATTTTTACGCACATTATTCGTAGAGGTTTTTCGAAAATTTCGCTTCCAACGTAAGATTGAAAGCGAATATGGAGCAACAGCCAAACAGGTATTCACGTATTTCAGCCAAAATTATTAGCATGCCAAAATTTGTTACTCGCATCTTCGTCGTTGAAGACAATGAATTCTTCGCAACACTCATCAAGCAAAAGCTTGAAATGAACGACCAAAATGAGGTTACGCTTTTCTTTAACGGCGACGATTTCAGAAACAACCTGCATCAAAATCCCGATATCGTTGTGCTCGATTATAATCTTCCAAATAGCAACGGAATCGACCTGCTCAAGGAAATCAAAAACTACAACCAAGAGATCAAAACCATCATTGTTTCTGGCCAAGAAAAGGTGGATGTTGTGATTGAAGCCTTTGAGTGTGGTGCAGAAGAGTACATTAAAAAAGACGACAATGCACTGCAAATACTTGATTTAAAAGTGCAGAAACACAGTGGAAGCGTCAACCTCAGAAAAGAAGTAGATCATTTACGTGATCAAATCATCGACCGCCACCGTTACGACCGAATCATCGGTGAAAGTCAGGCGGTTTTGAAGGTGCTTCGTCTCATTCAGAAAGTTGAGAAAACCAACATGCTTGCCTTAATTACCGGAGAAAGTGGAACAGGGAAGGAGCTTGTTGCCTCTGCGATCCACTACAATTCTGCTAAGAAGAATAAGCCTTTCGTAGCGGTTAACGTAGCAGCAATTCCAGAAGACCTGATGGAATCGGAGCTTTTTGGACATGAGCGTGGAGCCTTCACTGGAGCCGATAGCAAGCGTATCGGAAAATTCGAAGAAGCCAACGATGGTACTATTTTTCTCGACGAGATCGGTGAAATGGATGTTCACATGCAAACCAAGTTGCTGCGTGTATTGCAGGAAAGTAAAATCACCCGTTTAGGGTCGAACAAAGAAATTGCCCTCAATGTTCGTGTAATTGCAGCCACAAATAAAAACTTAGCGCAAAGAGTTAAAGACGGTAAAATGCGTGAAGACTTGTATTACCGTTTGCAAGGATTCTTGATTCACCTTCCACCGCTAAGAGAGCGTGAAAACGACTTGTTGCTATTGGCGAGAAATATGCTTCGTCAGTTCTGCGACGCCAACCGAATTCCACAAAAAACATTTTCATCAGACGCTCTAAAGTCGATGATGAAGCATCCATGGAGTGGAAATGTAAGAGAACTCAAAGCTTTCGTGGAAAGAGCCGTACTGATTTCAGATGGCGATGTGATTGAAGATGAAGATTTGATTTTTTCTCAGGATATCTAATTTAATATATTTATAATCAAAGCAAAAGCCCAGCCCAGAAAGGTTGGGCTTTTTTATTATTGTTTTAGTAGAATTTGTAATCTGTGTTGTATTATAATACAGCAAACTGCCGATTCAGCTTCTTAGTTTTCGCCCAAGCAGAATGGCAGAATACCCCGACGATATTATGCAATGTTTGTCGGCTGTTGGAAGGAATATCTTTTTTTACCGACAGCGAAAGGGCATGACCATGCAAGATTTGGCTGAGGATGTAGGAGCCGACCGCTCGGCAGTAAGTAGGTTCGAAGCGGGAGCCAATTTAACCTTGGTAACCATGATCAGAATTGCCACAGCATTGGATGTTACGCTCATCGATTTGGTAAATTCTGAAATGAAAGTGAGCGATATCGAACTGGAGAAATACACAATCACCAAGAAATCAAAACGAAAGGGAAATCAAACCAATCGTTCTGAAAACGACTAAGTCATTTCTTATATTTGGGGATGCGGAATATTCTCGCCACTCTGGGTGGTTTAGCGTCGGCTATCTTGGTTTTTATCCTTTTTGAAATGATTGGTTCCTCGGTGTTTCCCACACCAACAGGATTCGATTACAACGATACCGATGCGATGCAGCTTTTTGTAGATAGTTTGCCCATCGAAGCCTTGCTATTGGTGCTTTGGGGCTATATCACTGGATCTTTTATCTGTGGAATTGTATTGGCAAAACTCGCACGCAACGAGAAAAAAGTGTTGCCTTTGATTGCAGGTGGAATCCTTACGATGGCTGGATTTGCCAATGTGATCAATATCAAGCACTCGCTTTGGTTTAGCGCTTTGGTTTTGATCGTTTTTATTCCCTTTGTTCTTGTGGGATATAAATTAATTCGCCGCCGTGGCTGATCGAACTTATTTGTTGTTCTGATTCGAAACCCTGCGCAAATTGTTCATCTTGTCGCGCATTAGCTGAGCACTCGATGTAACGGTGAGTGGAGCTTCGCCACTGTTTTCTTTTGTCGATTTGAGGTTGTTCATGCGTTGAGTCGCAGTCGCCTGTTCGGTAGAAATCTGCTGCATGGCTTTACGGTTTTTTTCAAGCGAAACAGCATCCATTTTCAGCGCTTCCTCATTCGATAAAGTGTAAAGCACGAAAGGGTTGTATTGATTGTAGTATTCGGTTGATAACCAAGATGCAGAGCGCGTCTTGGAGGAGATTTTTATCTCATCGATAATTCCGGTAAATCCTGAATTTTCAGTAAATTTTTCTCGACCAATCAACACTGCCGAAGCGGTTAGGGTAGGGGCTTCCTTGGTGAGAAGAATCCGGTCAGAAATTCCATTTACGAAAGTTTGGAGTTTCCCTGCTGATAACGAATAAATCACGGCTACATGATGCCATTTTTCAATCTCCAATTTCTCGGCACCACCGATATTGTCAAGGTTGATTTTCTTTCCAGTAGCATTTACAAACGAAGCATTCAGTGTACCTTGCTTATCCAAGTAAATGCTGTATCCACCCGGTGAATCTCCGTGGTTTCCAACAATTACCTGGTTGCGCCCACTGGCTTCAGGGTAAATCCAGGCAGAAATGGTAAATTCATCCTTTAGGTTAAGGTCTTCGCTGAAAGGGTATTCGGCAAAATCTCCACCATCGTTATTGAAACGCTTGCCACCTGAAATCTTTCCTTCGGCATCGGAAGTTCCAACCTGAAGAGCACGCAGTTTCTTCTCACCGTTTCCGGTGAAATCTTTATTCAAGTGCCAAGTGGATTCAAATTTATCGGTCCAAACCAAATTGGCAGGTTCCGATTGAATGGCTGCATTTGAATAGTAAACGATCAATTCTGGTGTTTTTCCGCTGATGAGCGAATCGGCCAGAACCCAAATGTGGCATTCGCCTGTTGTAGAATTATACGATTCGATCGAAGAAGGCAAAATGCTGATACCATCTTTCTTAGTAATGCGAATATCGAAGCCACGTTTATGCGTTACTTTTCCGCCTGAAGTGATGTGTTTGAGGTCTTTGTCTTTAAAGCTTAACAACAAGGGAAAATTTAGCAACAACTCATTTCCTCTGTTGATGGAGCTGTTAAATTTGATCGATTTCCGATAGCCGAAGCCTGGAAGTTGCATTTCGCGATTGGCTATTAACTCGTCTGGCGTTCCAAAATAATTGTAAATGAAGAAACCTGTGGCTACCAAAACAGCAAAAGCCGCACCCACGGTAATCATGCGCAGGGAAGTGCGAACAGTTACTTTGATTTTGGGTTTGAGTTGTAACCTTGGTTTCATAGGCTTATCTGTACGATAATGAGTTCAAGAGGTTTCTAAAAACCAAACCTTTGTGCTTTCCCGGAATCTGGCAGCGTCGCTGATCGGTACACAAAGGTCTCGTTACAGAATTTCGATTATTTCGTTGTTTCTCCCAATGCGCTATTTGATGGGTTGGCTGTATCGGCTACATCCGTTCTAACGCGAACTACATCAGAAAATGTATAGGTTTGATCCGTGCCAACCGACATAATTCGATAGTAATTCACACCGCTCACAGGTTCTTCATCGATAAATGAATAGAATAGATTCACGCAAAGTGGAGATCCTACCCGGTCTTTGAAGCCGAGTGCTTGAAAATCAACACCATCCGCGGAGCGTTCAACAATGAAAATACCGTCTTTCTCGTCGTTAGATGCCAGCCAACGGATGTATGTTTTTCCGTCGTTAAACACAGGCGAGAAAGAAGAAATAGCATTGTATGTATCTAACTGAAGACTCGCTGATCCAACGAGACCAGAGCCCATTTTTTGTGTTTGTGCTTGAACATTGTTGCCCGTTAAAATTGCTGTTGCCGTAATCAGGATTCCGACAATCTTGTTTTTAATGGTTGAATATTGACGCTGCGTTTTCATAGAAATGATGTGTATCAATTGTGTATTTCAGTTACGTAAATCTAATTGGGTAGTTCGCCATGCGCAGGCCGCAACGAGGCCAGTGATTACTTGTGTAAGAAATTAACGTGTTGTGAAAACCGCTTTTTGTGCGGATCTTCTAAACCTCCTCACTGCAGCGCGATCTCCAATTGTGATGATTGGAATTTTCGACCTTTTTGATTTGTAAGAATTTATTTGGCTCAGTTAATTTGTGCCGATTGAAATCAAAACGAAACATTTCTTCGTTCGACTATTGTTTTTCAAAACAAAAAAACCCTGCAACTGGGCAGGGTCTTTCAAAGTTAAGGTTGGTTTTAGGTTATAGTCGTTTGATCAGTTTTACCTGACGCTTATCGTTTTCTTGGGCTACTTGGAAGAAGTAAACACCTGGTTTCATTTGGTTATCGTCTTTGAATTTGAAATGCTGCTCTTTCTGTTTTTCGCAAGCAACATCCTCTTCGTGGATCACTTCACCTTTCAGGTTTACAATTTTCACTTTCGCAGTTCCTTCTTTCGGAACCATATAGCTCACTTCAAATTCTTTCACGAATGGATTTGGAGACGCGGTGTTGATCTTCACACTCAATTCTGATTCTTCTTCCACGTTCACCGGAGTCATCATCGAGAATTCTTCCGCTCCTGAACTGCTTGTTAGCTTTACGCGATAGTAATTCGTACCGATCGCTGGCTTCGAATCTCTGAATTGGTAGCTCAACACCGCGTCGGAGTTTCCCGCACCTGGTTTTGTACCGATCGATTCGAAATTCACGCCGTCGTTAGAACGTTCAACAGTGAAAAGATCATTTTCAACTTCGTTTACAGTTAACCATTTGAGCTCAACTGTTTTGCCTTGAACTTCTGCATCGAAGGTGAGCAGGCTCATCGAAATTTGTTGAACGATCGATTCTGTTTTTCCGAAAGTCATGAATTGCGCCGGATTCGACTGGTTTGCGTATTCTGTTTCGAACCATTTAGCATTGCGCGCCACATTGGCCACATGCACTTCATCGATCAAACCTCCGAAGTAGTAAATCTTGCGGTTGGGTTCGCGACCAATCTGAAGTGGATCGGAACTTCCAGCCAAACTGATGTCAGTTTTCAAGCCGCGGTCGTACTTTCCATTGATGTAGGTCGACATTGTATCGCCTGCATCCGAATACACTGCAGAAACATAAATCCACTTTCCTTTTTCAATCTCCATTCCTGTTTCTTCCCCTTTGATGGTTGCAGGAACTGAGTTTTCATTACGAACTTCGAATTCAAGTTTGCGGTCTTTGCTGATCGATAAACGATACCCGCCATTGAAGCCACTTTGGTTCGAAAGGATCGTTTGTTCTTTTTTGTCGTCTAGTTTTACCCAAGCCGATACAGTTAATTCACCAGTGATGTCAACGTCTTCAGGTGTGTTTAGACAAGGGAACTGCGAAGAGTTTTTCTCAGCTGCCACATATACATCTTTGCCGTCTTTGCCTTTTGGAGCTTCTGCTACTTGGGTTGCCCAAGGTGTTTTAGAGCTTAAATTTCCGCGCAAATGCCAAACACCTTTGTAGGTTTTGTTCCAGGCATTCTGACCGCTTTCGTTGGCCGCATAACGATTATTGAAATACAAGAAGATCGGAGCAGTGCCTTTGTGAAGCGAATCCATTTTTACCCAAGCAACCAAGCTTCCTTTTGCTGGATCGTATTGTTCGATCTCGTAATCGAGTAGGGTTACACCATCCGATTTCGTAAATCTGAAGTCATTGCCTAGGTCGCTTAAAACTTTACCACCATTGGAAACAGATTTCAAATCGGCATCTGAAACAGTTACCATGATTGGGAATTTTGCCAAAGTTTCCTTTTCGGGAAGCATTTCTGGGTTGATAGAAATCTGCTTTCTGAATTTGTATTCAGCCAGTGTTTCCATTCCGTTGAAGCGGTTGTTGGCGCGCGATATGGTTGAGGTTCCGAGCATATTGTACAGAATTGCAACGGAGAAAACACCGACCGCAAATGCACCAGCTACGGCAACATATCTTAATTTGTTCTGAAGTTTAACCTTGGTTTTTACTTTCTGAACGAGTCGTGTAGAGCTTTTTTTCATGAGATTGGTCTTTGATCGGATCCTTTGAATTACTTCTTCTCTTGGATAGCTTCTGGAGCCGATGCTGCCGAACCGCCTTGAAGTGAACTTCCAGTATTGTTAACTTTTACTACCGAGCTGTATCGGAAGGTGTTGTCGGCACCAACCTGCATAATGCGGTACATGTTGTCGCCTGGAAGTGGTTCTTCGTCAACGAAAGAATAAAACAGATTAACCAACAACTGCGTTCCAACGCGATCTTTAAAGCCCAATGCTTCGAAATCAACGCCATCTGCAGAACGCTCTACAACGAAAACGCCGTCTTTCTTATCGTTTTTTACCAACCAGCGCACATATGTTTTACCATCTAGGTAAACAGGCGAGAATGATATAAATGTATTGGCTGTGTCTTGCTTCAATCCAGCTTTACCTACCATCGCAGAAGCGTTATTGGTGGTTTGTGCATTGGCTGCTACAGAAAATAGCAAACACATTGCTGAGATGAAAAATGTTTTGGATGTAAATACGCGCTTCATATTGAAAGTGTGTTAGGGTTCTGGATTCTATTACGTCAAAAGTATTCGGGTAGTTCTACTGCTTTTGTTTGGGTTTTTCTGTGTAATTACAGATGTAAGTTTTTGATTGCTCTGTGGTGTAATTAAAATCGAATGTGCTAGGTAATTAGAGCTTTCAGAGGATTTGTTTTTGCTATTTTGTTTTGATCAATTGTAAGTTTGGCTTCGATTGGTAAATGTTTTACCCTTTTTTGCCGATCAGAGTCGTTTGATGAGTTTTACTGTTTTCTGTTCATCATCTTGCGACAGGCTGAAGAAGTAAATTCCAGGCAATAATTGCTTGCTGTCTTTGAACTGGTAGATGTTTTCAATACCAGATTCAGGCTTTAACATTTCACGGTAAACAACCTTTCCACTGATGCTCGTGAGTTTAACTTCCATGTCGGTTTTACTCTGGCTTCCATAACTCACTGAGAAGTTTTCAGAAAATGGATTGGGCTCAACTTTATGAATGTTCAATGCTGATGGAGGCGCATCGTAGTGCACACTCACAATATTTGAAACGCCACTTTCCTTTTTGAAACTGGTAAAGCGCAATCGGTAATATGCGTTTCCATAGATCGGTGCAGGATCCTGAATCATGTAATTCTTCGAATATTCGGAGTTCCCGTTTCCAAATTTGCTGGCCACTTTGTTAAATATTTTTCCGTCGGAAGACCTTTCAAGAGTGAAATAATCCAAGTTAGATTCGTACGAAGTTGTCCAGTTAACAGCCACATGAGATCCATTTACTATGGCTTCGAACTTATCGATCGATGCCAAGGTTGGTGATGCACTAAATACTTCTTCCCCATCCAACACGATCATTTTCTCAGGATCGTTCTCGATGTTCCAAGAGTTCTGAATCTGCTCTGCTGTTAGGCTTGAAGCCGAAACGCGCAGCTCATCTAGTAATCCATTGAAAAATCCAGACTTGATATCTGCATCTGCTCCAACCACAACCCAACCACCTTTGCCATAACCTGCCTTTGCCCTAATCGATCGGTCTTTTTCACCATTCACGTAGGTTGAAATGGTTTTATCCATTGCGTTGTAGGTAGCAGTTACTTGAAACCATTTGTCTTTTTCAAGAACGATACCGCCCGCCGTATTTTCATTTGAGGCCATTTTTCCATTTGAAGCAATTACTTCAAATGCTAGTTTCTGGTTTTTGTCCAAATACAGTTTACAGCCTCCAGTGGTGCTTTCGTTGCAGAAAATGGTTTGATGATTTTCGCTTCCACGGGTGCGAATCCAAGCCGAAACTGTGATGTTTTTATCAAATTGTAGTTTCGAACCTGCCTCAAATACTGCCGATCCTTTCTCCACTGCGAGGAAATCTTTAGCTCCTGCAAATCGACCTTCATCATCTTTGATGCCTTTGTATTCGCCTGTTACAGGAACTGTTCCTTGCACTTTGAAGTTGCCGTTGAAATTCCAAATCGCTGCAAATGATGTTTGAGGTTCTTCCCTTTTTGCCAATGCAGCTTTCTCGTTTCCGTAATACATATAGAAGCAATTTTCATTTTGCTTCACATCGCCGTTCGGATAAATCCAAGCCAACAGTTTTCCAATACTTGGGTCGAATCTTTCGATGGTAAATGGAACCAATGTTTCTCCATCGGCAGCAGTGATGAGGATGTCGTTGCCTTCACGGTCGGTAATTTTTCCACCCGATTCCGTTAAACGTAAATCATCGTGGCGAACCGAAACCAAAATTGGACAAGCTTCTTGAATGCCACTTTTAAGCAACTGGTGATTGATTGAGATTTTGCTTCTTCCAGCGAAGCCATCCAGAACTTTTCGCCCTGGTGTTTTTTCTTCAAGCGCTTTTTGAGCCCTTGCCGAACCAACATTGCCGATAAAGGTGTACAAGAACCAAACACCTGTTAGCAAAGCTGTTATGGTGAACACTCCAGCTGTTAATTGCAGACGTTGGCGCGTGCGGTTTGAAATACGGTTTCTTAAACGTAGTCGTTTGCTCATAAGCGGTTTTGTGTGATGGAATGGAGGAAACAGGCTTATTTGCCTTTTTCAACACCACTGGCACTTCCGCCGATGGTTTGTGATGCGGCAGTTTTAATGCGCACAACATCAGAGTAATTAAACGTATGGTCGTTTCCAACCTGCATGATTCTGTAATGCGCTTCTCCTGCTGGAGGATTTTCATCCACCCATGAGTAAAACAGTTTCACACTTTTGTCGGTACCAATGCGGTCTTTAAAAGCAAGGGCTTCAAATGCATCCCCATCTTCCGATCGTTCTACTATGAAAACTCCGTCTTTCTTATCGTTTTCTACCAACCAACGTAAGTAGGTTTTGCCTTCTACATAAACAGGCGAGAAGGAAACAAAATTGTCGACCGAATCCTTTTGTAAAGCTTTGGCTTCGTTAGGCGGCGCTACTTTTAGTGTTTGTTGGGGCACTTGAGCATGAGCTGCTCCAGCGCAAAGTACCATTCCGCAAGCCAAAGCAAGTTGGCGAATAGGTAGGTTAAATAACTGTTTAATGTCGAGGTTCTTCATAACCATGATCTTTTGTGAAATCTCAACGACAAATGTGAAAATCCGGTTGCTGCTGGTTTTCGCGCTTGTGCTTCGGGATTTACATCTGTAAGAAATCAGATCAGGGATGCAGAAAATTATACTGTTGTTCAATGCCAATAGGCAAAACAGCATTTTACAGTTACAATTGAATGCGAATCATTATGCAAGAAATCACCAACAGTTGAAAAAAAAGAACCCTGTTCTAAACGGAATCATTTAAAACAGGGTTTGATAGGATTTTAAAACGTGTCGGATTAGCTGAGCAATTCCTCTACAAGGTCTTTTTCTACCTTCAGGTTATCGATAATAAATAACTGACGGTCGGGTGTGTTTTTGCCCATGTAAAATTCGAGCAGTTGGAGCAAATTGTCGTTTCGTCCGAAAATTACAGGCTCTAGTCTGATGTCTTTTCCGATAAAATGCTTGAATTCATCTGGTGAAATCTCCCCCAATCCCTTGAAACGGGTGATCTCAGGATTTTTACCCAATCGTGCAATCGCATTTTTACGTTCATCGTCGGAGTAGCAATACACTGTTTCTTTTTTGTTCCTCACCCTGAAAAGTGGCGTTTGTAGGATGTACAAGTGACCATTCTTCACCAAGTCGGGGAAAAACTGCAAGAAAAAGGTGATCATCAACAAGCGAATGTGCATTCCGTCCACATCGGCATCGGTAGCGATCACGATGTTGTTGTAGCGCAGGTTGTCGAGTCCGTCCTCAATATTTAAAGCACTTTGCAGCAGATTGAACTCTTCGTTTTCGTATACAATTTTCTTGGTGAGTCCGTAACAGTTGAGAGGCTTCCCTTTTAAGCTAAAAACGGCTTGAGCATTCACATCGCGGCTCTTGGTGATTGATCCAGATGCCGAATCTCCCTCGGTAATAAATAAGGTTGTTTCGAGCCTACCAGCATGCGAAGAGTTATAGTGAACTCTACAGTCGCGTAGTTTTTTGTTGTGTAAGCTCACTTTTTTAGCCCGTTCACGCGCCAGTTTACGAATGCCGCTCAGGTCTTTACGTTCCTTCTCACTTTGCAAGATTTTCTGAAGGATGGCCTCCGAAACTTCTTGGTTTTTGTGCAGGAAGTTGTCGAGCTCTTTTTTCAAGAAATCCATCACAAAGGTGCGGATGGCAGCTCCATCTGGTGCCATGTTTTGAGAGCCAAGTTTGGTCTTGGTTTGTGACTCAAATACAGGCTCCACAACTTTTACACTTATAGCGGCAATGATGGATTGACGAACATCATTGGCGTCAAAATCTTTCTTAAAGAAATCGCGCATCACCTTAACCACAGCTTCACGAAGAGCTGCTTGATGGGTTCCGCCTTGGGTGGTATGCTGCCCGTTCACGAAAGAGTAATATTCCTCCCCGTATTGGTTGCCGTGTGTAATGGCAATTTCGATGTCTTCACCTTTCAGGTGGATGATCGGATATAATGGTTCGCCTGAAATATTCTGCTCCAAAAGGTCGAACAAGCCACGCTCCGATTTGTATGTTTGGCCATTGAAAATGATGCTCAGTCCTGTGTTGAGGTAAGCATAATTCCACAGCATTTTCTCCACGTGATCGTTCAGGAACTTGAAGTTTCCGAAGATCTCTTCATCAGCAAAAAAGGAAACGGTAGTTCCGCGTTGGTCTTTGGTTTCAGTAACAGGCTCATCTTTTACCAAAACACCTTTGGTGAATTCGGCCGATTTAATCTGTCCATCGCGAACCGATTGCACGCTGAAGTAGGAGGAAAGGGCGTTCACCGCTTTCGTTCCGACACCATTCAAACCCACCGATTTTTTGAAGGCTACTGAATCGTATTTCGCACCTGTATTGATCTTCGAAACAACATCAACTACTTTTCCTAAGGGAATTCCACGGCCATAATCGCGCACTTTGACCATTCGGTCTTTTATAGTGATTTCGATTTTTTTACCAAATCCCATCACGAATTCATCGATACAGTTGTCGATCGACTCTTTCAAAAGAACATAAACACCATCGTCGAGCGAGGATCCATCACCGAGTTTTCCGATATACATCCCCGGCCTGAGCCGGATGTGCTCCTTCCAATCGAGCGATTTAATCGAATCTTCCGAATAATTGCTTTCGTTTGTTTCTGCCATGATGCAAAAATAAGCTGTAATTGAAGTAAAAAACAGGACACTTTTGCTTATTTAACAACAGTTCTGTGCACACTCGGTGTGAATAAATTACCTTCGTAGTCAACTTTGTAACTATGCAAACAGAAAAATTTGCTGATTCATTGCAATCTGGCACACATGCAGCCTTGTTGAAACTTACAGGAAACTGGAAAGGGATTGCTCATACTTATTTTGAGCCCGGTGTTTTAGCCGATTCATCGCCTGTGGAAGCAACTTTTCGCCCTGTTTTAGGTAGCCGTTTTATGATGATGGAATACCAAGGTGCACTTCAAGGAAAACCGCTGGAAGGCTTGGCAATTATTGGTTTTTACATGTTGAAACGCGAATACACTGTGGCTTGGATCGATACTTTCCACACCGGAACTTTGCTTTTAATTTCACAAGGAAAGAAAAGCGACCTTGATGTGATGGGGTATTACAGCGACCCTTCTGGCGGACCAGATTGGGGCTGGAGAACGACCATCGAGCAAGCGACCGAAAATCAATTCACTTTGCGCCATTTTAACGTGATGCCGGATGGCGCTGAAGCCCTAGCTGTAGAAACCGTTTTCGAAAAACAGTAATTCTACAACGAATCAAACTTTCTGAAAGAAATAGTCAATCGATCTGTTGAATTACAATCGGCTTGTGTTGGAACTCGCCATCAAAGATTCGATTTCTTCAGCCTCGAGTGGAATGTTCCCCATCAAATCGAAGTTTCCAGTTTCGGTAAGTAGAATATCGTTTTCCAAACGGATACCGATGTTTTCTTCAGGGATGTAAATGCCTGGTTCGCAAGTAAACACCATTCCTGCTTCGAAGCGAGCGAAACGATATCCCACATCGTGTACATCTAAGCCTAAATAATGTGATGTGCCATGCATGAAATACTTCTTGTAAAGCGGCGCATCAGGCGATTGAGCCTTAACTTCGGCTGCATTGAGGAGACCAAGTTTGATTAGTTCTTGTTCCATGGCGAATCCAACTTCACGGTTGTAGTCGTCGAACAAGGTGCCAGGACGAAGCATCGACTTTGCATATTTCATCACCGATAAAACGGCATCATACACGGCACGTTGACGGGCTGTGAACTTCCCATTTACTGGAATCGAACGGGTGAGATCGGCGTTGTAATTGGCATATTCTGCACCGAAATCCATCAGGATCAAATCGCCGTCTTTACACTGACGATTGTTTTCTACATAGTGCAACACGCAAGCAGATCCGCCCGATGCGATGATCGGATAGTAGGCATGCCCAGTAGCACGGTTACGCAGGAATTCATGGCTGATTTCTGCCTCAATCTCATATTCCCAAACACCAGGTTTCACAAAACCGAGCACTCGACGGAATGCTTTTTCAGTGATGTTACATGCATTTTGCAACAATTCAACTTCCCAATGCGACTTGATCGAACGAATCTTGTGCATGATAGGTGCACTGCGCTCAATGTTGTGCAAAGGATATTTAGCTTTCACTTCGGTGGCGAAACGCAATTCCTTGTAAGGAACTTCTGTATGCGCACGATCGTGGTCGTTCATGTTCAAGTAAATTCCTGAAGCATAAGTCATTAAAACATGAAAAACAGATTCGAAATTCTCGTTCCACTGAATGTTATCGATGCCTGAAGCTCCTCGGCCTTCTTCACGCGTGTATTTATGGCCTTCCCAAATCGCGATGGTTTCGTTGGTCTTCCGTAGGAATAGAATTTCCCGCTGTTTTGGATTCGGCGCATCCGGATAAAGCAACAGGATCGTGTGTTCCTGATCGATTCCACTGAGGTAAAACAAATCTGGATTTTGACGCCACAGGTATTGCGCATCCGCACTGCGGGGCATTTCATCATTCGAAACAAAAACAGCAATATGATTCGGCTTCATGCCTTCAATAAAGCGTTTTCTGTTGGTTGTAAAAAGCTGGCTGTCAATCTGATCGTATTTCATCTGAATCGTATGCTGGTGTGGAATTGAATACCTAAAAGTAGTTATTTTGAATATCGAAAATGAGTAAAACCAATCAAGCTGAAATTTCCTGACAAAGTTCAACGAGCAAACCGTTGGTTGACCGAGGATGCAAAAAGCAAATCAGCTTATTGTCGGCGCCTTTTTTGGGCTCTTGCATGAGTAGTTCAAAGCCAGCAGCGGCAAGGCGCTTCATTTCTGAATGGATGTCATCAACAGCAATGGCTACATGATGAAATCCTTCACCTTTTTTGTCGAGGAATTTTGCGATGGTTCCATCTGGATCGGTACTTCTCAGCAGCTCGATTTTGTTAGGGCCCAACTGGAAGAATATGGTTTCAACATTTTCGCTTTCAACCAATTCCGATTTGTATGGGGCAACACCAAGCAGCAATTCGAAGAGCTTGATCGACGCTGATGCATCTTTTACGGCAATACCGAGATGTTCGATTTTGTTCATGTTGCAAGTATAATTGAAATCTATCATACAGTGTAATCCCTTAGTTTTGGATTATGGATTTGCTCACTTTCACCAACAAAGGCATTTATTGTCCGCCAGCGGATGTTTATCTAGATCCATGGCGCGCGGTGGATAGAGCATTAATCACCCATGCGCACAGCGATCACGCGCGGTATGGATCGAAAGCATATTTGTCGCACCGAGATTCTGAAGCGGTTTTGAGGCACAGGTTGGGAAAAAATCTACCCTTGGAAACAGTAGGTTTCAATGAGCCGATTATGATCAATGGGGTGAAATTTTCTTTTCATCCCGCAGGGCATATTATTGGATCATCGCAGATTCGTGTTGAACACAAAGGCGAAGTCTGGGTTTTTACAGGCGATTACAAATTGGAAGATGATGGCTTTTCGGCTCCATTCGAACCGGTGCAATGCCATACGTTTATTACGGAGTCGACTTTTGGATTGCCAGTGTATCGTTGGAAGCCGCAAGCGGAGATATTTCGAGATATTGAGTTGTGGTGGAGGAGCAATGCCGATCTAGGTATTTGTAGTTTCATCAGTGCATATTCGTTGGGGAAGGCTCAGCGGATTTTGAAAAACATCGACCCATCTATCGGCCCTATTTTTACGCACGGAGCAATCCATGCCACACATGAAGTCTTGATTGCCGCTGGTTTCGATCTGCCATCCACCGAAAAGGTGCAAGTTGCCGCCAACCAAGCCGACTATCGACGGGCCTTGATCATTATTCCTCCTGCAGTAGCTGGTTCCGATTGGATGCGAAAATTCGAGCCCTATGAAACGGCAGTAGCATCAGGTTGGATGAGCATTAGAGGTTCGCGAAGAAGAATATCGGTTGATCGTGGTTTCCCATTGTCGGACCATGCCGATTGGACAAGTCTCAATCAAGCTGTAGAAGCAACAGGTGCAGAAAGGGTTCTTGTGACGCACGGATACACTTCCGCTTTTGCGGCCTGGCTCAAAACCAAAGGCTTAGATGCGCGAGAAGCCAAAACAGAATACAGTGCAGAAACACCAGAAACGGAAAACGAGGAAAAAAAATCTGAACCGATGTAACAATAAATCTAGTAGTTAACACTTATAGCATTCGAATAAACCCTACACCTGAAAACAAGATACCTTATTGCTAGCATTGCACTAATTTCTACTCTTCAGGTTGGTGCACAAAACAAATCAGAATATTTTACTCGTATTAAAAACCAAGCAAAAGAAAGATCTCGCGCGGTGAATGAATTTTTACCGACAGTTGAGAAGCAGTTTGTTTGGAATCCTGAATTTTCAATTTGGGATTCAGTAGCGATTCGGAATTACGTCTATTTCGAAAGTAATTTGGATACCGTAAACATTGGAGATCCAGTAAACAATGAATATCTGTCTCGAGAAATTTACACCAACACTGCACTTGAAGATGTGACTATTACTCAGGTGTTTGAAAGTGGTACTTGGGTAAACATGCAGAAAAATGTAGACACACGTGATAACCAAGGTTATCCAACCGGGAATCAATTTTATTCGTGGCAAAACGGCGACTGGGCACTCCAATTTGGAGATCGCTACGTTACTACTTATGATGGATCGAACAATTTAGTGGGTGTTGAATCTCAAAGTTGGGATGGTATTACCCAAAGCTGGGAAACCTACTCGAACACTTTAGCTTCCTACGAAGGAAATCTGAGAACTCAACTTATTTTTCAAGAACCGTCGATGGACGGAACCCTAGAAGATCTTATTAGAATTGAGCTAGCCTATCAAGCTGGATCAACGGAAGCCGATACAGCACTTTTGTTTTTATTTCAGGGGGGCAATTGGTTGCTACAAAGTCGATTCTTAATTGATCGGTGGATCAACTACAACAACTTTGAAACTTTTGAACCCGTTTCATACACCGAGCAAGAATATCTAGACGGGAGTTTTGTGGATGTGTATCGCCAAGTTCGAAACGATTTAGACAATGGTGGATACTTTGATCTAGGTGAGGACTTTGATGGCGCGGCATGGGTGTTATCTTCTCGATTCACAGTTCTAATCGATGATAAAGGCAATCTGCTTGAAGAGAAATCTGAGTCTTATATCAAATCTGAGTTGTTTATTGACTTCGCAACCTTGTTCACCTATACGTATGATGCCAACAACAACATTTTAGAACGTATCCAACAGTTCTACGATCTCAACACCAATGAATATCAATTCATCAACCGAAGTGTTTTTGGAGCTTACTTGGATGTTACAGGTGTTGAATTGATTGGTGAAGAGAGTTTTGCAATCTTTCCCAATCCAACAGATGGGCTTCTGAATCTTTCAAGCAACCAACAAGTTGAGCAAATCAGAATTTTCGATCTGCATGGAAGAATGGTAAAACAAGAATTAAGTAACGGACGACAAATGAATGTATCGGATCTTGATGCTGGTCTTTATTTCATACAAACCACAATCAACAAGCAATTGGTGAGCACACGATTCGTTAAACAATAAGCTTTTTATCTTTTTAATACAAGCCGGGGAATCTTCTCTGGCTTTTTTTATTTTCCTGAATTACAGGGTTTTAAGTGCCTGTCAAAAAATAGTGTACCTACATATAATGTTATAACATAAATTTGCAACGCAATGGGATTAGAAGAAGATATCAAACAACGGAAATTTAAGAACCAATACCAGAAAGCAGGTGTTAATCTGGCGTTCACCTACAGTTTTATGGTGAACCGGAATATGCGTATGCTCAAGAAATTTGGTTTAACACTTCCTCAGTTTAACATCCTGCGCATCTTGCGCGGGCAGCATCCGAAAGTCACTACAGTAAATGATTTGATCGATCGTATGTTGGATAAATCATCCAACGCATCGCGCATCGTTGAAAAACTCAGAGCCAAAAATCTGGTAGAACGCAGAGTTTCAGAACTCGACCGCCGTGCTGTGGACATTTCTATTACCCAAGCTGGATTAAACCTCCTGGCTTTGATCGATAAGGTTGAGCATGAATTCTATTTTGGTATTGATTCACTTACCGAAGAAGAAGCCACATTACTCAATGTATTGCTCGACAAGGGCAGAAACATGAATGAACCCGAATAACCCTAAACCCTCAATAATTCTTATGAAAAAATCAATTTTTGCTCTTACAGTTGTTGTTGCTACCTTGTTCGCATCTTGCGGAGGAAGCTCAGTTAAAACAGAAGATGGTCAAACCGCTGCTGAAGCTGGTGCAGGCGCTGTTGCTTACAAACTTGATGCAGCTTCTTCATCTGTAGAATGGACTGCTAAAAAAGTAACTGGTCAACACAATGGAACAGTTGCGATCAAATCTGGTGAGTTGAAAGCTGAAGCAGGAAAACTTACTGCTGGTAAATTTGCAATGGACATGACAGCAATCAAAGTTGTCGATATCACAGATGCTGAAACTAACGGAAAACTAGCTGGCCATTTAAATTCTGACGATTTCTTCGCTACAGCTAAAAATCCAGAATCAACTTTCGAAATTGTTTCTGTTGAGCCAATCGCTGGCGCTGCAGCAGGTGCACCAAATTACACTGTAAAAGGTAACCTTACCATCAAAGGCATTGCTAAAGCGATTACTTTCCCTGCAACCATTACAATGGATGAGAAAGAATTGAAAGCAACTGCACAATTTGATATTGACCGCACAGAATGGGATATCAAATACGGTTCTGGAAAATTCTTCCAAGATCTTGGCGACAAGATGATCAACGATGCTTTCAACGTGAAATTTAACATCTTAGCGAAAGCTTAATCTGATTTTATCAGCAATAAAAAAGGGCGTTCCGAAATTCGGGACGCCCTTTTTTATTGATTAAAGTTTAGCAATTAGTGGTGATGACCACCTTCTCCATGAACGTGACCGTGTGCTTGTTCTTCAGCAGATGCTTCACGAACATTTACCACTTCACCTTGGAAATGCAAATCTTTTCCTGCAAGCGGATGATTGAAGTCCATTACCACGAACTCTTCACTCACTTCAACCACTAGACCTTGCATGTTATTGCCTTGATCGTCGACCATTGGAAGATAATTTCCAGCTGCTACCATGTCGGTATCCAATTCTTCACCTTCAGGAACGAAAGCGCTTAAAGGAATACGAACGATGTTTTCTTGGCTTGATTCACCATAACCATTTTCTGATTTAATGGTGAAGTCGAAGTTGTCGCCCGCTTTCAATCCGTCGAGGTTGTTTTCAAATTCTTCAAGCAAACCACCAGATCCGTTAAGGAAAGTAAATGGCTCACCAGAAAAGGTTTCTTCGATTAGCTCTTCCGATTCGAAATTGTTGTCGCTCACGGTAAGCTTGTAATTTACCGAAACCACAGTGTTTTTGTTGATAATCATCAGTTTTGGATTTATCGCGTAAATTTAGGCCTTTATGATCAGAAATCCCTCCCGCGCATTAATTTTACGGGCAATTAACATGCACTTCATCTGGCCATGATCTTGTGTGCCAAGTTTTTCTAGTATTATGCCGATTTATCCAAATGTTGTAACATCCAAACTACCAGCCGTTCAGACTTCGATTTTTTCAGTAATGACGAAACTCGCACAAGAAAACGGTGCCATTAACCTTTCTCAGGGGTTTCCTGGATTTGATTGCTCGCCCGAACTGATCAGTTTGGTCGAGAAACACCTCCGCGGAGCGAAAAACCAATATGCACCCATGCCAGGTGTGCAGGTTTTGCGTGAAGCCATCGCTCGGAAAACCGAGGAAATGTATTCGATTCAGTACGATCCTGAAACGGAAATCACAATCACCGCTGGAGCCACTCAGGGTTTATACACAGCCATTTCTGCCTTTGTGAAGGAGGGCGACGAGGTGATCATCATCGAGCCTGCATACGATTCTTACTCTCCTGCGGTTGAATTGGCTGGAGGGAAATGTGTGTATTTTCAGCTCAATCCCGAAAAGTTTAGCATCAACTGGGCTGAGTTTCAAAAGTTGATCAACCAACGCACCCGGATGATCATCATCAATACGCCGCACAATCCAACAGGATCGGTTCTTTCGGCTGCTGATATGATGAAACTTGAGAAGCTCACCAGCAAAACAGATATCATCATCCTCAGCGATGAGGTATATGAACACATTATTTTCGATGGGCTTGAACATCAGAGTGTTGCACGGTATCCAAAGTTGGCTGAAAGGTCTGTGATTGTATCTTCTTTTGGGAAAACCTATCATACAACCGGTTGGAAAATAGGCTATTGTGTTGCTCCGGCAAACTTGATGGCTGAATTCAGAAAAGTGCATCAGTTTCTCGTTTTTTCGGTCAACACACCTATCCAATATGCATTGGCTGATTATCTCGAAAACAAAGATGCTTACCTTCAACTGTCGGCATTTTATCAAGAAAAACGAGATTTCTTTAATCAACTGTTTAGTGCTTCAAGGTTCAAGTTTCAACCTTCGCCCGGAACATATTTTCAATTGCTTGATTATAGTGCCATTTCGAACGAGAAAGACACCGATTTTGCCCGCCGACTAACCATCGAGCATGGTGTTGCATCAATTCCAGTTTCGGTTTTCTACCACAAGAAAACGGAATCTAAGTTCCTGAGATTTTGTTTCGCCAAAGACAACCATGAGCTTGAAATTGCCGCTGAAAAACTGCTGAAACTATGAGTCAAACTTTAAAGATCTCGATCGTTCAATCGAAGATTATCTGGCAAGATGTTCAGCAAAATCTAGATTGGTTCGAAGGCAAATTGGAAAGTATCGTTGGAGCAACCGACTTGATTGTACTGCCCGAAATGTTCACTACTGGCTTCAGTATGGAAAATGCTAAATTGGCTGAAGCGCCCGGTGGTAAGGCTATGCAGTGGATGCATCGAATGGCAGAGAAGTACAATGCCGTTGTGGTTGGATCGATCATGATGAATGATCAAGGCAAATTCTTCAACCGATTGGTGTGGATGCACCCTTCCGGGGAAGCTGAATTTTACGACAAACGCCATCTTTTTCGTATGGCAAACGAGCATAACCATTACACCGAAGGAACTTCAAGACTTGTATTTATTTACAAAGGCTGGAAGATCTGTCCGCTGATTTGTTACGACCTTCGTTTTCCGGTTTGGTCGCGCAATCGATTTATTAACAACCAGTTTGATTATGATTGTTTGCTGTATGTTGCCAATTGGCCTGAGAAGCGTTCTCATGCTTGGAAATCTTTGCTCGTTGCGCGGGCGATCGAAAATCAATCGTATGTGATTGGAGTGAACCGCATTGGCAGCGATGGCAATGGAATCTCTTACTCTGGCGATTCGGTGGTGCTCGACTTCAAAGGTGAAAAGGTTTCGAAGACCGAACGCTATGGCGAGCGGGTTGAAACGGTAATTATCACCAAGAATGAACTCGACGATTACCGTGTACAGTTTCCAGCTGGTTTGGATGCCGACAATTTTACTGTACATTTATAATACGATGAAAATCAAAATTTTACTAGTGTTTATTCTGGCTTCCCTTGCGGGATTTAGCCAAGTAACTTTTAGGGTGATCAGCTTGCCATCCAATACGCCGACAAGCGCTCCCATTTATATTGCTGGATCATTTAACAATTGGAATCCGGCATCTGCAATTCATCAGTTGCAAGATTTGATTGATGGAGATCCTGCAATTACCTTGGATATTTCTGGCAGCATCACCTGTAAATTCACACGAGGATCGTGGGAAACAGTTGAAGGCAATGCCAATGGAGGTTTTTTACCTGATCGACAATTCACAGTAAATTCTGGCGACACGGTGCTGATCGGAATTCAATCTTGGGAAGATCTAGGTGGAACATCAACAGGCACAGCCTTGCCATCGGTTTCGATGATTTCATCAGCATTTAATATTCCTGAGCTCAACCGAACACGAAGAATTTGGGTTTGTTTGCCTGAAGATTATGCCACTCAACCGCAGAAACGCTATCGCGTTTTGTACATGCAAGACGGACAGAATCTCTTCAACAACAGCTTAGCTTTTGCAGGCGAATGGGAAGTGGATGAATCTATGCGTGATTTGTTCCTTGCAGGAGATGAAGGAGCCATCGTAATCGGCATCGACAATGGTGGTGCAGAACGTTTGAATGAATATTCACCTTGGGAAAATCCAAGTTATGGTGGAGGCGATGGTGATGCTTACGTAGATTTCATGCGCAATACCTTGAAGCCATACGTGGACGCAAACTACAGAACGCTCACAGAGCCAGAGAATACAGGTGTTGCAGGTTCATCCATGGGTGGATTGATTTCGATGTATGCAGCGATGCGATATCCCGATACATATGGAAAAGCTGGGATTTTTTCACCGGCCTTTTGGTTCGCAGAATCGGCCATGCATACTTGGATGAACGGTTTGATTTTACCTTCAAGTTTACGTGTGTATTTCGTGGCTGGAACAACAGAAAGTTCTAGCATGATTACAGATATCAATCAAATGCGGAATTTGTTGTCGTATGCAGGTGTTTCCGATTCGAATTTGCGGGTAGTACCGCAAGCAGATGGTGCACACAGTGAATGGTTTTGGAACCGAGAATTTCCTGATGCTTACACTTGGTTGTGGGATGATGTGAACACTTCAATCCCCGTTGAAGCAACTAAACCCATCATGAAGTTGTATCCGAACCCAGTAGAATCGATCATTTCGATTTGCAGAGAATCCAACGAAGTGGCCAGTTTTGGGATCAGAAATTTAACTGGTCAACTCTTGAACAGTGGATGGCTTCAGCAAACCTGCGATCAAATCTCCGTTTCTGGTTTTAGTGCCGGAGTGTATTTTATAGAAGTGCGAGAAAATGACGGATCGGTGAGTAGGAATAGATTTGTAGTGAAGTAGTTACTACTTCTTCTTACCCAACTGAATCGCAATTCCCGCACTTACATTTAACCTTTGCAAATTGAAGGATGCTGTTGTAAGCGAAGTATTAACAGGGATGATAAGATTCACTTCCGTAAGTTCTCCAGCAAATCGATATTGATCCAAAAGCGGCAAGCTGTATTCTGCTGTGAATAGGGCAGAGAGACCAGGTTTGATTTCATTCACCCACGACATTCCAAATCTTGCATCGAAGTAGATTGTTTCTGCAACTTCAAGATTCAACTGGGCATCATTCACCAAAGCCCCAATGAATGGGATGTTGAGAATGGTATCGCTTCTGGAATACAATTCGTTTTCCTGCATTAAGTATACCCCAGCAGAAATTCCACCAAAGATGAGCAGATGTTGGCCTGTTTCACGAAGTGGATTCCAAATCAGGTTGGCTTGAATGGTTGGTGTTTGGATGCGGATTGTTCCAGCTTCTACAGCATCGTTGAAGTGACGCAAATTTTGCATCGAATAGTTTAAGCCTAAGCTCCAAGTGATGGCTTTGTTGAGGTTTCTCAAGTAGCTGAAGCCTGCAGTGAATCCTGCACCGGTCCTCAAAACAGGACTTCCCAAGGTATCGTTCGGATCGACCAATGATTCCGAAATGCTAACCGAAGAATCTGTTAAGGCTGGAAGATTGAGTTTTTGTTGAAACGATTGCGTAGGTAAAGTTCCGCCTAGCTGAAAGCTCATCAACGATTCAACCGGTTTGGCTGATTGGGCAAATGAGGCTATCGACAAAAACAAAACACCTGCACAAGTCAGAATTTTTCTGAGAAGTGCAGGTGTTTTCATAGGTTTTTAAGCTTATTCTATTGTAGAAAAATCGAAGCTTTCTAGGAATTTTGTAGTGTAATTACCCGCTACAAAATCTGGATCATCCATCAATTTCTTGTGGAAAGGAATGGTTGTTTTGATGCCATCGATTACAAATTCGTGCAATGCGCGTTTCATTTTCGCGATAGCTTCCTCACGTGTTTGTGCAACGGTGATGAGCTTTGCAATCATTGAATCGTAATTTGGAGGAATCGTATATCCAGCGTAAGCGTGCGTGTCCAAACGAACTCCATGTCCACCAGGCGCATGAAATGTCGTGATTGTTCCTGGAGAAGGACGGAAGTTATTCTTGATATCTTCCGCATTGATACGACATTCAATAGCGTGCATCGAAGGGTAGTAGTTCTTTCCAGAGATTGGAACGCCAGCTGCTACTTTAATCTGCTCACGAATCAAATCGTAGTCGATAACCTCTTCAGTGATAGGATGTTCCACCTGAATACGGGTGTTCATCTCCATGAAGTAGAAGTTACGGTGCTTATCTACCAGAAATTCGATCGTTCCACAACCCTCGTAATTCACAGCTTTTGCAGCTTTAACAGCAGCATCACCCATTTCATCACGAAGCTCCTGGGTCATGAATGGAGAAGGTGTTTCCTCGATCAATTTTTGGTGGCGACGTTGGATGGAACAATCGCGTTCAGAAAGGTGACTCACACGACCAAATTGATCTCCAATGATTTGGATTTCGATGTGACGTGGTTCTTCGATGTATTTTTCCAAGTACATGCCATCGTTCCCGAAAGCAGCAGCAGCTTCCTGACGCGCAGAATCCCAAGCAGCTTCAATATCCTCTTCCTTCCAAACGATACGCATACCGCGCCCACCACCACCGGCAGTAGCTTTGAGGATTACAGGATATTTGATTTTCTTGGCGATATTCACGGCATCAGCAACACTTTCCACCAAACCATCAGAACCAGGAATGGTTGGAACTCCAGCCTTCTTCATGGTATCTTTTGCCATGGATTTATCACCCATTTTGTCGATCTGATCAGGTGTTGCACCAATGAACTTGATGCCATGGTCGGAGCAAATCTTGGAGAATTTGGCATTTTCTGAGAGGAAACCATAACCTGGATGGATAGCATCCGCGTTGGTGATTTCTGCTGCAGAGATGATGTTCGGAATGTTGAGGTATGAATCGCGGCTTGGAGGTGGACCAATACAAACGGCTTCATCAGCAAATCTCACATGAAGAGATTCTTTGTCGGCTGTGGAGTACACAGCCACCGTTTTGATGCCCATCTCGTGTGCTGTCCGGATAATTCGGAGTGCGATTTCACCGCGGTTAGCGATAAGAATTTTCTTAAACACGACAATTGGTTTTAGCTAGATGGCAGAGCCACTTAGGCAGGTTCAACAAGGAAAAGAGGCTGATCGTATTCTACTGGCGACGCATCGTCGACCAATATTTTTACAATGCGGCCTTTCACGTCGCATTCGATTTCATTGAAAAGCTTCATCGCCTCAATGATACAAATCACTTTGCCCGGAGCTACTTCATCTCCAACATTTACAAACAATGCTTTATCAGGGCCTGGTGAACGGTAGAAAGTTCCGATCATTGGCGATTTGATAGTCACGGTGTTTGAAGCTGGTTCTGCAATTGGAGCTGGAGCTGCCACTGCTGCAGGTGCAGCTTGAACCACTGGAGCTGGTGCTTCAGATGGTACCTGGTAAACAATTGTTTCTCTGCCGGCTTTAGAAGCCTGTTCTGTCTTTACTGTCAGTTTGAAATCATCGGTTTCAAGTGATACTTCACTTACTCCTGATTTTGCTACAAACTTTATCAGATCCTGGATTTCCCGGATGTCCATAAAATTCAGTTTTTTGATTGGGGGGTAAATTTATGAAAATATGCTTCGAGGCAAATGATTATGAATTATATGCCCATTTTAACCAAACGGAACCCCATGTAAATCCACCGCCAAATGCAGCAAGAATAAGGTTATCTCCTTTTTTAAGTTGTTTTTCCCATTCCCACAAACAAAGGGGTAGGGTTCCATTGGTTGTATTGCCAAATTTCTGTATGTTGATCATCACCTTTTCTTTCCCAACGCCCATTCTGTCGGCAGTTGCGTCGATAATGCGCAAGTTTGCTTGATGCGGAACCAACCATGAAACATCCTCTGCGGTAAGGTTATTTCTTTCCATGATGTTGGCTGCTGCTTCTGCCATATTGGTCACTGCAAAGCGATACACTTGTTTTCCTTCTTGGTAAACATAGTGTTCTTTCGCATCCACTGTGGCATAACTTGCAGGCTTCACTGATCCTCCCGCCTTTTGGTGAAGGTATGATCTGCCCGAACCATCCGAATGTAAAGTAGCATCCATGATTCCAACTTCTTCTTCTGTTGGCTCTAACAAAACAGCTCCACATCCATCTCCGAAAATCACACAGGTTGTGCGGTCGGAATAATCGATAATGGATGACATTTTATCTGCACCAACAACGATCACTTTTTTATGCGTGCCCGTTTCGATGAATTTAGAAGCCGTGGTGAGTCCGAAAAGGAAACCACTACACGCTGCGCCTAAATCGAAGCCCCAAGCGTTTGGAAGCCCCGCTTTGTCGCAAAGGATATTCGCAGAGGCAGGAAATACTAAGTCGGGGGTAACGGTGCAAAAGATCACCAATTCGATGTCTTCTGCTTTGGTGTTGGTTTTTTCGAGCAATCCTTTTACAGCATGAACAGCCATGTCTGTAACTCCTTGGTTTTCACCTTTGAGAATTCTTCGCTCGCTGATACCTGTTCGTGTGAGAATCCACTCGTCGGTTGTATCGACAAGTTTTTCCAGATCCTTGTTGGATAGTACATCGTCTGGTACATATCCTTGAACGCCGGTAATAGCTGCATGGATTTTACTCATGTTGGAGAACTGCTTTGATTTTTTCGGTAAGTCCTGCGTTCACTACATCATGAGCGAGGACAATCATATTTTTAATAGTTACTGCGTTAGAAATGCCATGACCGACGATCACTGTAGCGTTTGCGCCTAGTACTGGAGTTCCACCGTAGTTTTCGTAATTGAAACGATCTATATAAGGATCGCTGAAATTACGTTTTTTAAAGATGCCGTGAAAAGATTCTGCGAGCTTAAGGATCACATTTCCAGTGAAACCATCGCAAACCATCACATCGGCCTTGTCGTTGAAAAGATCTCTGCCTTCGATATTGCCGATAAAATTAAAGTCAGAAGAACCATCCATTAACTGGTAGGTCGATTGGGCCAATTGATTGCCTTTTTCAGGTTCTTCTCCGATGTTGATCAGACCAACTTTCGGGTTTTCCATGCCCAATACGTTTGAAGCGTACATAGAACCAAGGATGGCAAATTGATAAAGGGTTTCAGGCTTGCAATCGGCATTTGAGCCCACATCGAGCAATAAGCCGAATCCGCCGTTTTCTTTCGGCATCAACGACATAATACATGGGCGATGGATGCCTTCTATAGTTTTCAAGCTGAGTACAGCTCCAACTAACATGGCGCCGGTATTTCCAGCACTGGCAAAAGCATCGATCTCACCTTCCTTGAGAAGTTTGAAACCCAATGAAATACTTGAATCTGGTTTTGAAGTAAATGCCCGGGCAGGATGTTCGCCCATTTCGATCACCGAATCAGCATGAACTATCTTGAAATCTTCTGGTGAAGCATTGTTTTTAAGCAGAGTTTCGACAATAAGATGTTTGTCACCTATAAGCACGACCCTAATACTCTCAGGTAAAACCTTCGAGGCGAGAATCGCACCTTGGATGGTAGCATCGGGGGCATAATCGCCTCCCATAATGTCTAGTCCGATCTGCATTTGCTCCCTAAGAGACAACAACGTAATCCTTTAGGATTATGCAGTTACTTTAGCAGGAACAACTACTTTTCCTTTGTAGTAAAGAGCACCGTCCACATAATAAGCTCTGTGGAAAAGGTGAATGGTACCAGTGGTTTGGCATTTCGCTAAAGTTGGAGCTTCAGCTTTGTAATGCGTTCTGCGCTTGTCGCGGCGGGTTTTCGAAATTTTTCGTTTCGGATGTGCCATGATGAATTGTTTATGCTGTTATTGTCAATTGTCTGTATTAAGGCCTTTCAGCTTATCCCAACGTGGGTCAACTGGTGAAGATTCTTCTGTTACTATGATCTCGTCCAAACGGCTCAACACCGATTGGTCGCACATCGAAGTATCACCTGTTTCTTCACAGGGTACTAACCGCAGCGGAAGCGATAAAGCAACGTATTCGTAGATGTGTTGGGCAATGTTGAACTCAAATTCTCCACGAGGAAGAATGATTAGCTCGTCATCATCGGCTTCTCCATCTCCAAGTTGAATGATGAGTCTTTGTGACCCTTCAACTGGATAAGGCACCGAACCTGCACATCGGTCGCACATTACCTTTACTTCTCCTTCGAAGTCGAAGTTCAGTGTGATCATGTTCGGTTGTTTGTGCAACAAAACATCCACCTTCACATCGCCTCCTTCTACTACAGAATATTCCAAGCCGGAGAAGAATTGGTCTCCGATTTCAAAAGCAAAAT
>CAMCXT010000025.1 GCA_945883545.1 Chitinophaga pinensis
GGTGGAGTATCGAGTCGTTCTTCAAAGAAATCAAAACACATCTGAAAATCAAGTCATTCATCGGAACAAGCATGAATGCTGTACTGATTCAGATTTGGACAGCACTAATCACAATACTGCTTTTAAAGGCACTACAAAAGGAAGCAAAATACACATGGCACCTCTCTAATTTGGTTTCTTTTATGTGTTTAAATCTATTTGTAAAAATTGACCTCAAAAAATGGCTTGACAAACCCTTTTTTGATGACGATGAAATTGATAAACTGGAATTGCAGCCCTCTCTTTTCTGAAACAAGAGGGATTGTTTTACAAAATCGTATATTTTGGCAGTGAAATACCCGTCAAATCAGGGATCTATTTTCTGTCTTCAAACGTCTTGGACGGGTGTGAAATTATAACTTCAAAAATGGAAGCAATAAAGCTGCTCTCATTTTGAAGTTTTTACTTTATTATCAGTTGTTTTTGAAGTTACTGTTTTAGATATTTTTTTGGAAGGTTTCAATACTATAACACTTAAGGGTGGCAAATTTAAAACCACAGAAAACTCTCGGTTATTTATGGCAGTATCAGTAGCTGAATATTTTCGTACTTCTGAGAAATTACTTCCATAATATTGAGTGTCGTCGCTATTGAATATTATCTCATAGTCACCATTTTGAGGCAATCCCATTGGGTAATTTTCATGTGCAACTGGAGTAAGATTTGCAACAACCACCACAAAATCATTTTGATCTTCTGCTTTACGTAAATAAGATATTATACAATTTTTATTATCGTTTAAATCAATCCATTCAAAACCTTTTGCATTAAAATCTAATTCATGCAATGCTTTTTCTTTTTTATACAAAGAATTTAATGCTTTAATTAATTCTTGAATCCCTTTGTGAGGAGCGTATTCAAGCAATTGCCAATCGATTGAGCCTTTATAATTCCATTCAGTGTATTGCCCAATTTCTGCGCCCATAAACAAGAGTTTTGTACCAGGATGAGTAAACATGCAGCTGTATAAAGCTCTTAGATTTGAAAACCTTTGCCATTCATCACCAGGCATTCTTTGCAACAATGAACCTTTTCCATGAACCACTTCATCATGCGAAAGTGGTAACATGAAATTCTCTGTAAATGCATAATACAGCGAAAATGTAATGTCATTTTGGTGGTGTTCGCGGTAAATTGGATCAGTACCAAAATAGCGAAGTGTATCGTGCATCCAGCCCATCATCCATTTCATCCCAAATCCAAGTCCACCTAAATAAGCAGGTCTAGAAACCATAGGCCATGAAGTGGATTCTTCGGCGATCATTTGTATGTCAGGGAAATGTGTGTACATGGTTTCGTTTAATTCCTTCATAAACGAAATTGCTTCTAAATTTTCATTGCCACCGTGAATATTAGGTTCCCATTCTCCTTCTTTTCTCGAATAATCAAGGTATAACATCGATGCTACAGCATCCACCCGAAGTCCATCCACATGATAATATTCGGCCCAAAACATTGCCGAACTAATCAAAAATGCTCGAACCTCATGTCTTCCGTAATTGAAAATAAGTGATTTCCAATCTGGGTGATAGCCTTTTCTTGGATCTTCATGTTCAAACAATCTCGTTCCGTCGAACTTCGCCAAAGCAAAAGAATCTTCAGGAAAATGAGAAGGTACCCAATCCATTATTACACCAATTTCATTTTCATGAAATACATCAATTAAATACATAAGGTCTTGAGGAGTTCCAAACCTTGATGTAGGGGCAAAATATCCGGTAGTTTGGTATCCCCAAGATCCTGCATAAGGATGTTCTGTTAAAGGCATGAATTCCACATGTGTGAAACCCATTTCTTTTACATAATTAACCAATTCATCAGCCATATCGAGGTAACTGATGTAAGCATCTTCTGCATCACCCGATTTTTTCCAAGATCCTGCATGCAATTCGTAAACCGACCATGGTTGTTGTAATGATCCTCTTTTTATTCGCGTTGCCCAGCTTTTATCTTTCCATGTATAGCTTAAATCCCATACGATGGAAGCACGTTTTGGAGGCAATTCACTGAAAAATGCAAATGGATCGAATTTCTCTAAAACATGACCAGACTGCGAATTTCTAATCATGTATTTATACAAACTTCCATGTCCAACTCCAGGAAAAAATGTTTCCCAAATGCCTGATCCATCCAAGCGAGGATTCATTTTGCCGTTTTCAGGATTCCATCCATTAAAATCTCCAATTACACTAACGGCTGCTCCATTTGGCGCCCAAACTGCAAAGTAGGTTCCTTTAATTCCATTGTTTTCGCAAATATGAGAGCCTAATTTCTCATACAACTTAAAATGCTTCCCTTGCTTGAATAAATAAATATCCAAATCTGAAAATAAGCTAAAATGTTTGTTATTACTATTCGAATCATTTCCCTTTCCCTCCGGAGAATTGGCTGAAACAAGCTTCCGAGATTTCGGCTGTGTTGTTTTCTTCTCGGTAGGTTCAACTTCTTTTTTGGTTTTCGGCTTAGTGGATATTTTTTTATCAATCATAATTTTCATGCTTATTGTGATTAGGAATACAGATAATGGCGCACAAATTTAACTAGACTCTGCAATGGAATCACTATCCATTCTGGACGATTGTTAATTTCATAGCCTAATTCATATATTGCTTTTTTAAATGAATATACCTGCAAGAGTGCATTTATTTTGTCTTCATCAGGTAAAATACTACTACCTGACATTGTTCTGATATATTCGCCAAGATAATAACGACTAACGTAATGATACCAAACATCAACAACAGCCATCAATTTATCAGTTAAATGCGGTTGGTTGCTAAACTCTGTAAAAATTACTGAATAAGCTGCATAGCGGAACGAACGCATCATTCCGGCAACATCCTTTAAGGGTGGGTATTTTAATCTTCGCTCATGATGAGGCTTATCTGGCTCTCCTTCAAAATCCAAAATGTAAAAATCATATTCATTCATCAGCACTTGACCTAAATGAAAATCACCGTGAATTCTGATTCTTTCTCCCTTCATTTCTCGCTGAAGCACCAAATTGAAAAATCGTTTAACACGATCTTTCCCATGGATCATTTCTATTGCATCCTCACGAAGTTTTCCACTTATTTTATCAAGGTTGGCCTCTAACATTGCAAATCTTGTATCAACCAAATAATCAATGTCTTTGTGTAATTTCTTTTGAAATTCTTCATTGATAGGTTCGGGATCAAAATCTGGATGACCATGCGATCGCCCCATTGCGAGGTGCATTTCTGCTGTTCTTTTGCCTAAAAGTGAGGCTTTTTCATACACCGATTCTCCCATCAACATCCTGAGTTCTGTGGGTGTTTGTTCAAGGCTCAGTGACAATGTATGCGGCTTTATGGGTAATGGTTTTAAATGATAATCTACCTCAATTGCTCTTTCTAAGAACAGCTTTACTTCTTGTGTAAAATATTTCCAAGCGTCACCATTGTTTTCAACCAATTCCTGAAGCATCATCACCAACATAGGTTCCTTTTCAGGATGTAAAACTGAAATACTGCCAGCCAATTTGGGCAATTGATGAAAAATATCTTGTTCCGTAAATCGACTCACCATTTCATAGTCGGGATTTACCATGTATTCTACCTTTCTGAAAAGTTTCAAGAAATACTTGTTACCGTATACTATAGATGAATTACTTTGATCTGAATTTAAAACTTTAGAAATTCCAAAATCACCAGCTGAGTCTTTAAGGGAAGGGCCTTTTTGTGCCGAAAGAGTGTAATGATTTCCTTTAATGTTTGAAGAATTGGCTATTAAATTAGGCAATGTAATTCGAAAGTCTTCATCATAAATTGCATCGATAATATATCCTGAATTGATATTATTTTCTAGTCTACACAAAATTGATATGGATGGTGCGTGAAAATGATTTTCATTTATAAAAGCGAGTGGAAGGGTATATACTTCAGTTGGTCCATCCGTATACCTCACTTTTAATAGCAAGAAGTGCACAAAACTATTAGCTGTTTGTATTGGAATGTTCTGATAAATTTTAACCGCACTAATCATTTTAGATTTACCACCAAACCATCTGCATTTTCTGAGGAATGATGGAAGTAATTGATTCTCTAGCTGATGTATGTAATTTTCATTATTAAATATATCGTTCCATTCACAATTCAAAGTTGGTTGAATGGTGTCTTTTATTTTGATATCTGCCATAATTGTATGAATTAATTACTTGAATTAACGGTTAATTTGAAAATATGGCAAGGCGTCAGTTGCGGATCAAGTTCAACGTAATTCCAAGTTTCATTCCAGCGATAATTAGATTGATCCATTAAGTCAGTTAATCCTATCAATTCGCCATCATTTATCTTCATTTCTTTAATTGGTAGTTTCACCCAGCCGCTTTGTTTGTTTATTGGATCTAAATTAACAATTACAAGAATTTTATTGCTTCCATCATCCGTTGATTTAAAATACGACAGCAACATTTCATTGTCGGTTTCACAAAACAGAATGTTGAAGGTAGAATGAAATGCCGGATTTTGATTACGTATTTCATTTATTTTTCCAATTAAATTGTGCATTGGAGATTCTAAGCGCCAATCCCAATGGCGAACTTCATACTTTTCTGAATCGAAATACTCTTCCTTTCCACTCACCGGTTTGTTTACACAGTATTCATAAACAGGTCCGTACATGCCGTAGTTCGACGACAATGTGGCAGCCAAAACAAATCGCATCGCAGCATGATTTGTTCCCGTGTTCTGCAAATATTCTGGAAGGATATCGGGTGTATTAGGCCAAAAGTTCGCCCTGAAATACTCCCGAAGTTCTGTTTGAGTTAATTGATTAAGATATTCTATTAATTCAGATTTGTTTTTTCTCCAAGTAAAGTAGCTATACGATTGATGAAACCCGATTTTTGCCAATCGAGCCATTATTTTTGGTCGTGTAAAGGCTTCACTCAAAAATAAAACATCTGGATGATCGCGGCGCATTTCAGCCATTATCCATTCCCAAAAAACAAATGGTTTGGTATGTGGATTATCAACTCTAAAAATTCGAATTCCCTGTTCAATCCAAAATTCAATTACATCCTTTAGTTCTTTCCATAGATTTTCCCAATCGTCTGTTTCAAAATGAATCGGCAAAACATCTTGATATTTTTTCGGAGGATTTTCTGCGTATTGTACTGTGCCATCTGGTCGCCATTTAAACCAGGAGGGATGTTCTTTCACCCATGGATGATCTGGAGAACACTGGTATGCCAAATCCATTGCAATCTCCACATTCAACGATTGAGCATGATTTATTAGGTTCTTAAATTCTTCTAAGGTGCCTATTGTGGGATTAATTGCTGTGTGGCCGCCTTCGAAAGCACCTATCGCCCATGGTGAGCCAGGTTCTCCTGAAAGTACCGAAGTTGAATTGTTTTTTCCTTTTCGGTGCGAAACGCCAATTGGGTGTACAGGCGGAAAATATACAGTATCAAAACCCAATTGAGACAAGCGAGTGATTATTGGCAAACAGTCGTTGAAGGTTCCCGGTCGGTTTATATCCGGTGAGGATGACCTTGGGAAAAATTCATACCAATTGCTAAATGCTGCTTTTAAACGATCAACTTGTACTAGATATGAAGTTGAAGTACTGGCAAAGTGCTTCAATGGAAATTTCTCAAGTACTTGTAGCATACTTTCGCTGGATGCGGCCTCAACAGCCATCTCGTAATTGCCTGATTCAAGCTTTGAAAGCAAATCCCAAACCGCTTCATTTTCCGCTCCCTTTTTCAATACAGCTATTTCTTTCAAGAATTCAGCGCCAATGCGCAAGTCTAATGAAAGTTCATCTCCTGCTGCCAATTTCTTTTGAAAGCCTTTGTGCCAAGTCATTGCATGATCGACCCACGCAGTTACCGCATATTCGTATGGAACTGTTTCTTCCACCCGAAATTCTCCTTTCCAAATATCGTTTTCAGTGATAAGAATTTGATTTTCAAACCACTTCTTAGTTCCCTGTTTTCTGTAAATCAATCTAGCTGATATAATATCATGCCCATCAGCAATTAGGTCGGCAGTAACACACACAACCTCTCCAACGATCCTTTTGATTGGAAATTTTCCGCCTTCCACCTGTGGTGATATGTTTTCAATGACGACTCTCGAACGTGCTTTGTATTTTTTCATATGCTATTTGATGGATACCTTATGATGGTATGCAATATAAGAATGTCAACTAGACACTAAGTAAATAAGTGAACTTTCTTAAGTTGTTTGTTATGAGGAAAATAGGAGCAAATCTCAGATTTTTATCTGTTACGGTGTTCATAACTGTGGCATGATTTGGATTTGTTACATTTGCACACTATGCGCTTTGAGAAATCCAGTATGCCAGTTTCGGTGCTATTTTTAATAGATCTTGGTATTTGCTTTATTTCGGTTTTAATATCCTATCTACTCAGGTTTAACTTCAATATACCTGCTGAAGAATTTAATTCGCTGTTTTGGGTTATCCCATCATTACTTGCGATTAGAACTATTTCAAACCTGATTTTTCAAACACACCGTGGAATTATTCGTCTCACGAATACTTCCGATGTGCAAAGGGTTTTCCTATCTGTAGCATGTGGTTCGATATTTATTATGCTTTTTAATCCGATTCTATTAAGGATTTGTGGAACTTATTTAATTCCGTATTCAATCACTGTAATTGAATGTGTTTTTACCATTTTCTTAATGGTAACCATGCGAATTGGTGTGAAAGTCTTGCTTATTGAATGGTTTAGCACCGGAAAGGAAAAAAGCAAAGTGGTAATTGTAGGTTCGGGAGATACTGGCTTAACGGCTAAAAGAGCAATCGAACGTGATGCAGGAGCAAAATATGGTGTTGTTGCCTTTATTGATGATGACCCAGGTCGAAGAGGGAAAAAAGTTCAAGGTGTTCATGTGAAGCAACAAACAGAACTTTTCGAGATGATCAATGATCAAGAGATTCAATTGGTTATTTTAGCTAGAACTGATATTGAAGCAGATCAAAAGCAAAATATAATTGATTCATGTTTAGTCAACAATATCAAGGTTTTTTCAGTGCCTCCTGTTAGTTCATGGATCAACGGAGAACTTAGTTTCAAGCAAATTAAGAAAATCAATGTGAAGGATTTGCTCGAACGTTCAATCATCGACATTCACACCGAAAACATTCGAAAAGAACTTCAAGGTAAACGAGTGCTCGTTACCGGCGCTGCAGGTTCAATTGGTTCTGAAATGGTTAAGCAAATTTTACCCTTCAAACCTTCAAAATTGATTTTGCTCGATCAAGCTGAAAGTCCGCTTTATGAACTTGAACGTGAGCTGCAAGATGAACTGAACTATTCAGGATTTGAAATAGTTGTGGGTGATATTCGAAATGAAGCCCGAATGCGCAATGTTTTTCAGCATTTTCAGCCCGAATATGTATTTCACGCTGCTGCATACAAACATGTACCGTTGATGGAAAACAATCCATCAGAAGCTTTGCTCACAAATGTAAAAGGCACCCGTGTATTGGCCGATTTAGCTTCAGAATTCGGAGTCAAAAAATTTGTAATGGTTTCCACCGATAAAGCCGTTCGTCCTACCAATGTGATGGGAGCCTCCAAACGTGTTGCTGAAATCTATGTTCAAAGTCTTGGCCAAGTGAGTCAAACCAAGTTCATCACAACACGCTTCGGAAATGTTCTAGGCAGCAATGGTTCTGTAATCCCGATTTTTGCGCGTCAAATAGAACGCGGCGGTCCAGTTACAGTAACCCATCCCGATGTTACTCGGTTTTTCATGACGATCCCTGAAGCGTGTTTGCTGGTTCTTGAAGCTGGCACATACGGACAAGGAGGCGAGATTTTCTTATTCGATATGGGGAAATCGGTTAAAATCAAAGACCTAGTGGAGAAGATGATCAAATTGTCGGGCCTCACGCTCAATAAAGATATCACTATCAAATACACGGGTTTACGCCCAGGCGAGAAGCTTTACGAAGAACTGCTTAACGACAAAGAAAATACTGTTGAAACCCATCACAAACGAATCATGAAAGCGCTTGTTCAAGAGTTCGATTTTAAGATGGTTGAACAGGCTATTAATGAGATGATTCCCTTCTTCGAAACCCAAAACAACGAGGAAATTGTAAAGCGCATGAAACTCTTAGTGCCCGAATACAAATCGAAAAACAGCATTTTCGAACAACTCGATCAAGACACAACAAATACTATTTAACTGTTAATGCTCCATGAGTCAGAAGGTACATAAAACCAAAATTCAGCTTCGTTTTTCAGACATCGACATGCTCCGTCATGTCAACAATGCGAAGTTTGCAACCTTCATGGAAAATGCGCGAATGCAGTTTTACCGCGATCTCATTGCGCAACAGCACGATTGGAATGAAACAGGTTTAATCATAGCACGCTTGGAATTCGACTTTAAGATTCCAGTGTTTCTAAATGATGATTTTTATGTCGAAACTTGGGTGAGCGCAATAGGCTCGAAAAGCCTCACATTCGATTATCGTTTCATGGTAGACACCGATACAGGATCAATTGTAAAAGCAACAGGTAAATCCATCATCGTTTGCTACCATTATAAAAACGAAACAACGATTTCAGTGCCTCAGATATGGAAAGACAAAATCAACGAATTTCAAGGGTCAGATTTTTAGTTTAACGATCCATAGCGCTTTGAATTGACTGATAATTCTAGAATTTAGCTAAATTGAATTATTTAGAATTTCTTAGTCAATTCGATAAATCACTTTAATTTTAGTTGACGATTAAAACTATTGTCTTTTTCAGTTTTTAATTTCTTTTGTGGATTTAATCAGGATCAATTCGTTTTAGTAACATATAAAAACGAGGGAATTTCGATAATACTTTACTTTGTCTTCATTTTCATTTAATGTATATTGCGAAATATTTTGCATAAAATGGGAATTCGAATTATTCTGAATTTGTTTATTGTAGTTTCTTTAGCTTCTTGTTCTAAAAGTGCCGGAGAAGGCGGGACATCCTCCATCCAAGGTAAAATATTTGGGTATGATATTAATACCGCAGGCGTAGTAACCGATAGCGCATACGTTCAAGATGCTCGGGTTTACATCACTTATGGGGATGGAACCACAGTCGACAATGATGTGAGAACATCCTACACTGGAGATTACATTTTTCGTGGACTTAGAAAAGGGATTTACACCATATTCGTTTATTCGCAATGCAATGATTGTCCTTTCAACCAAGAGGTCGTTAAACAAACAATAGAGATAACTGAGAATAAGCAAGAGGTAATAGCTCCTGATTTAAAGATTTTCGATTAATGGGAGAAGAACAGAATCCATTTTCTGCCCTCAACGATTTTGAAGCTGTTAGTCTTCAGCAACTCGATGGTGTAAAACTCATGAATCGTGTTGACCAAAAGTTTATTTTACACCAAAGAGAACTTAATTCCTTGTTGCTTGAAATTCAGGAGTATTACAATGTCTTGGAAATTAATGAAAAAAGGATTTTCCGATACAGCAGTTTATACTATGATACCGATGAACAAAATTTTTACTCAGATCATCACAACGGAAAACCAAACCGAATTAAAATCCGAAGCCGAGAATATCTAGATACAGGTACCACTTTTTTTGAAATTAAAAAGAAAATAAAAGGCTTTCGAACCGAAAAATATCGCATTGAAAAATCTGGAGATCAGTTAAATGATCAATATTCAGAGCGCGAATTGCTAAAATTGCACCATCTAGATCATATTCCACTTGTGCCATCGATAATTGTTGATTATTCGAGAATTTCGATAAGTGCAAAGGATTTGTCAGAACGTGTAACTATCGACACCGATCTTTATTTTAAAAAGGAGACTAGTGAAGAATCAATGGCTGGTCTTGTGATCATCGAAGTGAAGCAAGACCAAGTGAAACGTGAAAGTCCAATTGTACAAGCTCTTCGTAAAAGAAGAAACAGACCTTTTGGGATTTCTAAATATGCAATGGGTATGGTGCTTATGAATGCAGCAATTAAGACCAATGCATTCAGACATAAAGTATCCAAAATTAAACAACTGATTTCAAGAAATGGAGCCAATAGACGCAGTGAATGAAACCCTCAGCGCATCTGGTGCGCACAGCTTAACCGATTTTGCCATTCGATTTGGTATTAACTTATTTGTGATTTTCGTACTTGTAAGGCTATTGTACTATCCACTACGAAAAAATCGTGATTTCCTTTTCACGTTTTTTCTCTTTAATATTATCAATTTCCTTATCTGTTTTTTACTAAGCAGCGCTAAGCTAAAAATGGGATTCGCCTTCGGGCTCTTCGCTATTTTCTCGATTCTTCGCTATAGAACTGTAACGGTGCCCGTTAGAGAAATGGGGTATTTTTTTATATCTGTTACACTCGGTATCATAAATGCATTAACCACTAGCGAACAAGGAATGGTTATGTTGGTAATTGCCAACTTAGTAATCCTCAGTGTAGCTTGGATAATAGATCATAAAATTAGAGTCATACACGAAAATTTTAAGGAAGTAATTTACGACCGGATTGATTTAATATCTCCTGATAAACGAGAGGAAATGATCAACGATCTGCGTCAAAGAACTGGATTGAATATTCATCGAGTAGAATTTTCAAGAATCGACTTTTTTAAAGATACAGCTAGAATCTTCGTTTTTTATAATGATTATAGAAATGATGCAGAAGTAGCTATAGGCGAGGGCGGTGACGATGATTAAGTATACAATATTGTGTCTGGTATTTGTTTGCAGTTCGGTCAATATTTCGGCTCAATCAAATGCAGCTGATTTAAATTTATGGACGAGCTTCGAAGTTAAGCATCAACCCATTAAAAAGGTTGAATTAACAGCACAATTTCTTTCACGGTTTAATCAAAATATCACTCAACTAAATGCGAATTATTTCAGCCTAGATGCATCTAGAAAACTAGGAAATGGATTACGAATTCTTCTCGAATCAAGGTTCTCCACTTCTTATAGTTGGGATAGATTGCGCTTTGGCATAGGACTTCAAAAGTCAATCAAACTTGATTCATTAGGAAAATCAGAATTTAAAATACGTGGTTTATATCAATATCAATACTCGCTTGCTGAAGATATTCGGTATGGAATAGAATTGCCTCAACAAAATTTTAGATTAAGAATTTCTTGGACCAATAAAATATTTAAAAAGACTTACTTAACCTTACAATCAGAGCCCATGTGGAGAAACGAAGATGGAGATTTCTTCTTTCGAAGGGTTCGCTCAAATGTAAATATTAAAAGATTATTGCCAGGCCCTTGGTCAATAGAATTAGGGTACACAAGGCAAATTAATTTTAATAATCCATCCAATTTTAATATCATCACTACAGATGTTTCTTATGAATGGAAAAAGAAAACAAAACCAAAGAAAAATCCAATTAACCCATTGAAAGTGTCTCCATCGAGGAAATAGAATTATATCTTCTTTATAGTTTTCTGCAAGCGATTTTTAATTTCTAAAAAGCAGATTTAATTTTATTTTCAAGTTAATCATTGATTTTAAACATATTACCAACCCTATAAATTATTTAGTTTTAACTAATCATTGAAGCTTTTTCAATTTATGGAATGGATCATCCAAAAACTGATAAACAATTTTTACCTACCTCTGTTACTTTGCTGAATATGATAAAATCAATTATGAAAAAATTACTCCTCCTTTTCTTTTCTATAGGCACTTTAACGTCCTGTGTTAATGTAGTTTCAAGTCCAACAAATATGCCCACTCCAACAGCTTCAATCTACGATTTCAAACTTAAATCCATAGACGGTACTACAATTGATTTTTCCTCCTTTAAGGGGAAGAAACTTCTGATCGTGAATACAGCATCCGAATGTGGATACACACCACAATATGCCGGACTTCAGGAACTTCATGCCAAGTACGGTGACAAAATTCAAGTGCTAGGTTTTCCTTGCAACGATTTTGGAGGCCAAGAACCTGGTGCAAACGCCGAAATTCAATCGTTCTGCTCAAAGAATTATGGTGTAACCTTCCAGATGATGGAAAAGGTATCCGTTAAAGGAGAAAGCACTGCACCTATTTACAAATGGCTCACAGATCCTGCATTAAATGGTTGGAACAGTGAAAAACCAAATTGGAATTTCTGCAAATATCTTATCAACGAAGAAGGCAAACTCACCAACTTCTTTAATTCGGCGGTGAAGCCTTTGAGCGACGACATCATCACTAAACTATAGTCGAAACGATTTTTCATTCAAAGCCCGAATAGCAAAACTGTTCGGGCTTTTTCCAATTTATGACCGATTTTTCTCATCTTGATAATTGGTTCACTCAAAAAAGTTGGACTGTCTTCCCTTTCCAAAAATCTTGTTGGGATGCAATTCATCACGGGCGTTCGGGACTGTTAAATGCACCCACTGGGAGCGGTAAAACTTTTGCCATTTGGCTTGGATTGTTATGTCGTTCAAGCGCTCAAAACAGTGGACTAAAAGTGCTGTGGATTACGCCACTCCGTGCATTGTCGAAAGATATTTCGAATGCCATGCAAGATGCTTCTGATTCTCTTCAAATGGGTTGGAAAGTAGGATTGCGCAGTGGCGATACAGACGCCAAAACAAGAGAAGCACTCCGCCGGAAACCTCCCGACGCTTTGGTTACCACGCCAGAAAGTTTGCATTTGATGTTGGCCTCCAAAAATTATCCTGACTATTTCAAGAATCTCGACGCTGTTGTTGTAGATGAATGGCACGAATTAATTGGTTCTAAGCGCGGAGTCCAGATCGAATTGGCACTTTCAAGACTAAAATCCATCCAGCCCAATTTGCTGATTTGGGGCATTTCTGCAACTATTGGAAATCTAGATGAAGCCATGCAGGTGCTTTTAGGGAAAAATCACATAGGTGAAATGGTTCGGGCATCAAACAATCGCTTTCCTGAAATTAAAACGGTATTTCCCGATGAACTTGAAAAACTGCCTTGGGCTGGTCATTTAGGCATTCATCTCCTTCCTAAAGTGATCCCTATCCTTCAGGAAAATAAAAGCACTTTACTATTTACAAATACAAGGTCTCAAGCTGAAATTTGGTATCAAGAATTGTTAAATGCCGATCCATCATTGGCCGGGCAAATGGCTATGCACCATGGATCAATTTCTCAAGAACTGCGAACTTGGGTTGAGGATGCCTTGCATGATGGCTTGTTGCGTGTAGTTGTATGTACTTCAAGTCTTGATTTAGGTGTGGATTTTCGTCCAGTCGACAATATTATTCAAGTTGGAAGTCCCAAAGGTGTGGCGCGTTTCATCCAACGGGCAGGAAGATCTGGACATCGACCAGGTGCGATCAGCAAAATTTGGTTTGTTCCAACACATTCACTTGAACTGATTGAAATAGCGGCAATTCGAGAAGCCGTTGCATCCAACACTGTGGAGGCTCGGATTCCGATCATGTTGTCGATGGATGTATTGGTGCAATACCTTATCACATTGGCAGTTTCGGATGGATTTGTGCCCGATGAACTGTATAAGGAGTTAATCGAAACGCACGCCTATCAAAATCTTTCTAAGGATGCATTTCAATGGGCGATCCAGTTCATAACTTCAGGCGGTGAAGCACTTTCAGCGTATCCCGACTTTGCCAAAGCAGTGTTCGAAGATGGAAAATTGAAGGTGAAAGACAAGCGAACTGCTATGCGTCATCGTTTGCAAATAGGGACAATCGTTAGCGATCCTATGCTTACAGTTAAATACCTTGGCGGTGGAAGGCTTGGTAGCATTGAAGAGTGGTTCGTTGCGAAGCTCAAGCCGGGCGATATTTTTTGGTTTGGCGGGAAGGTTTTAGAGCTGATTCAGGTGCGAGATATGGTTGTGAGTGTAAAGCGATCTAACAAGAAACAAGGGCAAGTGCCACAATGGATGGGAGGGAGGATGCCACTATCATCGCAGCTATCAGAATTAATTCGTTTGGAGTTGGGTAAAGTGAAGCACAATCACAACGAATTGTACGACGAAACTCGCTTTCTGCTTCCCTTGTTCGAGTTGCAACAAGTAAGATCAACACTTCCCGATACTGGACAATTCTTGATCGAGGTGATGCAGAGCCGCGATGGGCATCATGTTTTCTTTTATCCATTCGAAGGTCGATTGGTGCATGAAGGATTGGCTTCTTTGTTCAGTTACAGGATCTCGAAACTCACGCCGATCACCTGTTCGTTTGCCATGAATGATTATGGTTTTGAACTTCTGTCGGACCAAGAAATCCCTATCCGCGAAGCGCTGGAGGAGGATCTTTTCACCATGAATGGATTGCATGAAGATATTGTTGAGAGCATCAATTCATCGGAGCTAGCGAGAAGAAGATTTCGTGATATTTCAAGTATCGCAGGATTGGTTTTTCAAGGATATCCGGGCAAGCTAGCTGGAACGAAGCATCTTCAAACTTCATCAAGATTGCTGTTTGATGTATTTAAACAGTATGATCCTTCAAACGAGTTGATGTCGCAAGCTTATCGTGAAGTTTTTTCAGATCAACTCGAAGAAAAGCGATTGCGAATGGCCTTGGAAAGGATTAACACGCAGGAAATCATCCTCAATTATCCAACGCAATACACACCTTTTGCTTTTCCCATCTTGGTAGATAGATTGCGCAGTAAAATGACCACAGAAACAATTGAAGATCGGGTTAAGAAAATGCTGGCGAAATCAGGCAGATGAGAAATTATATTCAGGAAAAAATCCTGATGATAGAACTTCGATTCAAGTTAAATTAAACATTGTTTTATTGTTTTATTGATTATTCCTGCCCATGCAGATTAAATTCTTGCATGGTTTGCAGATGTTAATTGGTTCTAAATGATTAAAGATTACAATTCTTATTTGTTAAGATTTTATAATTGTATAAGCCCTTTTTTACAAGCGTAATGGTACTTTTTAGGTTTAAATTAATTTGATTTCACCTTTAATTTATGCGTATTAATTCGATGAAAATTAAATACACATAATCAATTAATCTTACATAGAAAGAAGTTTAGCCGAATTTGCGGTAAGAATTTTAAAAATGCGTTTTCCTTTACTCAAGAAAATTATAAACGCATAACTATGAATCAATTGTACCCGTCGCTGAATACAGGTAAACATTTGAAGAATCTAGCAAAATTTTTAGCATTCTTCACAGGAGCCTTGTTTTTTCAAATTGCTGCAAATGCTCAAATTATGTATCCAGGAACTCCTATAGGATCTGGAAGTGCAGCAGGAGATGTAGTATGGCGTTGGACATCCGACAGCTGTTCTGCAGTAAATATTCCCGATGCACCTGTTCGGGCATATCGAGATTCATCAGGTCAAATCAATCTAACGATTCCGCATTATGTGAATTATCGTTTAAAGGGGAATAGTTTCTCAACACTTACTCCTGATTGTGATGCAATGTTAGTTTCTGAACATTTAACCGATCCATCATTGCATCGTTCTGCTCAATGGATTCAATCGCTTTACACCGAAGACGGAAAGACAGTTCATGCCATTTTGCACAATGAAAATTTCGATGCTGGTGGATATGGAACCGGCAATTATTATTCGACTAGCGCTTGTTACGCGTTCTCTACAAACGGTGGTGGTTCATTCGTCGAGCCAGCTTTTCCAGACAATGTAATATTTAGTCCAAGTGGAAATACAACAGGTCGACCATTCGCACCAATCGGACACGATGGTTTGGAACCATTTTCAAACATTATCAAAAAGGACGGCTATTATTATTTCTATGGCTACATTTCATTAGCTGATCATACCTTGATGACACCTGCAAATTCACCATTGTATTTGTTTAGATCAGATAATCTGGGTGATGCACATGCTTGGAGAGGTTGGGATGGAAATGATTTTACAGTGCAGCTTGGTAATGCCTATACGGATCAATTAGATCTTTCAAATTTAAAAGGTGTTGGTGAAGGAACGCCTTGGGATGGCGCTACAGCTTTGATGGGAACCAATGTAACTTGGAATACTTATTTCAATAAATTCATGATGATTGGTATTTCCAGTAAATCAGGCGTTCCGGGAATTTATTATGCACTTTCCGACGACCTGCTCAATTGGTCGAATCGAGTGCCTTTGAAATTGTTTAATACAAGCTATCAAATGGGCTTTGAAGCACCCATTGATCCGCTTAAACGCCGAGTTACCTATGCAACTGTAATTGATCACGACGATACAAGTCGTAATTTTGAAGTAACAGATTCAACCATTTATTTGTATTGGGTTGAGAGCGATCCTTCAGCATTTGGAACTTGGTATTCCAATTATGCTAGAACAGTCCGTAGACAAGCATTTACGCTTACAAAAAATATAGTTTCAGAATTTGTTGTGACATCTAGATTAGATATCGATGATGCCAACAATGGAGATGGTTTGGCAAGAGGTCAAAATGGTGCCAATTTCGTGAACACGTTACGTGCTGCATTGTCAGAATCTGCAAGTCGTCCGCCGTATTCTGTAAACGATACTTTGAGAATTCGATTCAATATTCCTGGTAGTAATCAAACGATCAATTTATCTTCCGATTTACCAGCATCATTTCGTGTTGGAATTGACGGTTCAACTCAGTCAGGAACAACATTGAGCACATCGTTCTTGCCAAACGGAATGAATCTTCAACCTAAAATAATTATTCAAGGTGGTTTACTCCCATTGCGCGCAAACGATAGCTACATTAAAAATATTCAAGCTGAATCTGTTTATCTGTATGGCGATCGTCAGAGCATTACACATTCTATTGTTCAGGATTTGGTGATTGATGGAAACAGAACCATTGTAGGTGGAGTTTCGAGAAATAATCAATTAGGAAAATTGGCAGTATTGAGTGATACCAATACAGTAGCATATAACTTCATTGGTTTGGATCAGTCAGGAACAGGAAGTATTGCCACCGACAGTGATCCAATTCTAAGGATCTATGGATCAAACAATGAAATCAACAACAATTTAATTGGAGGTGCGCAAAATCAAGCCGTACAAATTGAACCAGATTCAGTTAACCAATTATTTGCAAAAGAAAATCTTTTAATTAATAATTATATTGGTATTGGGCCAGATGCAACAACGCAAGGTTATATTCAGAGTGATGGTATTGAAATAAAAAATGGTGCAAATTCTAATATCCTTTTATCGAATTACATTTCGGGTGCTGAAAACGGTATTTATATTGCCAATTCTGATGGAAATCAAATGGTTTCAAATACGCTTGGATCCTTAGATTTAGGTAATTTTAATGGGAATAGAAATGCAGGAATTTGGATCACTGGAACATCCCGAAACAATTTAATTGGAATGGATGATTGGTCGGCTGGGAATTTTATTGCCCACAATGGTCAATCAGGTATTGATTTTCTAAATCTTACAGGCGAAGGAAATATTGTGAGCAAGAATTACATATTTAACAATCCTTCGGCTGCACTAAGAAATCCGGGAGCTCACCAACCCAATAAATTGTTGCCTTATTCTGCTTATGTAAACGCAAACGAAGACAGTCTTTTTGTGGGATGCATCGCTGATACATTCTCAAAATCGGGATTGTATTTAGTGGAATTTTATCAAACCAATGCGGTAAATGGTTTTTCAGATGCAGAATTATTAATTGCATCTGGAGCTTTCACTGCTAATCAATTGAATGACTTCCAGGTGGCTATCAATGAACAGAACTTTGATTTAGGATTTAATTATTTAACCATGTTGATCATTGATCCTGATGGAAATACTTCTGCGCTTTCTGATAGAATTCAAATTATGCGTCCCGATTTTACTCCAGAAGCGGAAATATCTAATGATAATTTAAATACTTCACAAAGTAATGAAACAATCAATATTGAAATAACAAACAACGGAAATGCAGATTTAAATTGGTCAATATCTGGTAATGAATGGGCCAATGCAGAACCAAATTCAGGTTCAATTTCTGGAGGTTCTTCAGCAGTGTTTGGAATCACATTGAGTCGTGGTGTCATCTGCGGAGCACTTTCAGATACTTTGTATATCATCAACAACAGTATAAGCAACGATTCCATTCCCGTGTATGTGTCGATGAACCCTCGTCCGAATGCCAACATCACTTATACAAGTTCTTTAACGTTCTGTCCTGGTGGAAGTGTGTTGCTTCGTGGAACGCCTGGAAACGATGCATATCAGTGGTTCAAAAACAATGTGGCATTAGGTGTTACTACGCCAAATTATCTTGCAAACACTGAAGGAAGCTATTTTGTGGTAATTACTTCAGGTGCATGTATCGATACTTCAGATGCAGTAACTGTATCAGTTGGTGGGTCGCTAAGTGCTTCGATTTCAGTGGTCGGATCTCCAACAGTATGCGGCGGATCTCCAGTTGTAATGAATGCAAACATGGGCGCTGGTTACGCATATCAATGGTACCAAAACAATAATCTAATTGGTGGAGCTACTTCAAGTTCATACAGTACCAACGCACCGGGAAGTTATACCGTGAGAATTTCTGCCAACGGATGTAATGTTACTTCCTCTCCAGTTAATATCACTCCAGGTGGAGCTCCTCCTGCAAATGCATCTTCCACTGGTGCAACTACATTCTGTGCAGGCGGTTCTGTAATACTCAATGCCAATACTGGTGCTGGTTTAACTTATCAATGGCAAAAAGATGGAGTTGATATTCCAGGAGCTATTGCCAATCAATATTCGGCTACCACACAAGGGCAATATCGCGTTCGTGTAACAAACAATGGCTGTTCTTCTGTCTCAGCACCTATAACTGTAACTGTGAATTCTGCTCCAAGTGCAACTGCTTCTGCAACTTCACCAACCACAATTTGTGAAGGGGGATCAGTTACGTTCAACGCCAATGCTGGTGCAGGATTAAGTTATCAATGGATGCTCAACGGAAATGATATTTCATCAGCCAATAGTGCTGATTTTACTTCAACTTCAGCGGGATCTTATTCTGTTCGAGTAACTAGCAATGGATGTTCATCGGTTTCATTGGCAATTCCTGTAACAGTGAATTCATCTCCAAGCGCAACCGCATCAGCAACTTCACCAACCACAATTTGTGAAGGCGGATCAGTTTCACTCAATGCCAATGCTGGTGCAGGATTAAGTTATCAATGGATGCTTGATGGAAATGATATCTCATCTGCAAATAGCGTCAATTATTCAGCTTTAACAGCAGGATCGTATTCCGTTCGCGTAACAAGCAATGGCTGTTCAGCGGTTTCATCAGCAATTCCTGTAACTGTGAATTCTGCTCCAAGTGCTACTGCATCAGCAATTTCACCAACCACAATTTGTGAAGGGGGATCAGTTACGTTCAATGCCAATGCTGGTGCAGGATTAAGTTATCAATGGATGCTTGATGGAAATGATATTTCATCTGCAAATAGCATCAATTATTCAGCTTTAACAGCAGGATCGTATTCCGTTCGCGTAACAAGCAATGGCTGTTCAGCGGTTTCATCAGCAATTCCTGTAACAGTGAATTCTGCTCCAAGCGCAACCGCATCGGCAACTTCGCCGACCACAATTTGTGAAGGAGGATCTGTAACGCTCAACGCCAATGCTGGTGCAGGATTAAGTTATCAGTGGATGCTCAACGGAAATGATATTTCATCTGCGAATAGTGCTAATTTTACTGCAACTTCAGCAGGATCTTATTCTGTTCGTGTAACAAGCAATGGCTGTTCTTCAGTTTCAGCACCTGTAACTGTAACAGTAAATTCAGCGCCAAGTGCAACCGCATCAGCAACCTCACCGACTACAATTTGTGATGGCGGATCAGTATCGCTCAACGCAAATGCTGGTGCAGGATTAAGTTATCAGTGGATGCTCAACGGAAATGATATTTCAACCGCGAATAGTGCTGGTTTTACTGCAACTTCAGCAGGATCTTATTCAGTTCGTGTGACAAGCAATGGATGTTCTGAGGTTTCAGAAGGAATTATAGTTGAATTAATTCCAATGCCTTCAGCACCTGAAATTTTGGTAAACGGCGATTATATTTATTCAAACTCTACCCTTGATTTAATTTGGTATATCAATGGAGAGGAAGTGATTGGATACACTGCCGATAGTATAGAAATTACTGAGGCTGGAATTTATTCTTGCTACATAAACAGCAATGGATGCGTATCTGAGTTCTCCAATGAAATTATCATCACGCCGCTTTCATTGCGTGATGAAAAGCAATTGGATATTCATGTTTATCCGAATCCTTCAACGGGTATATTTTACTTTACAGGAAATGATTTGCAATCAATACAGGTGTATAACCATTTGGGTGCATTGATTTTAAGTATTGATCAATTAGAAAATAGCGTAGACCTTAGTCAGTTTTCCAATGGAATTTATCATCTGAAAATAAATGCTGGTGGAACTTCCGTTCGCAGATCAATTGTTGTTCAACAATAATTGATAAATTATTTTAAAATACAGATGTTGGTGAATTCCGGCATCTGCATTATTGTTTTATAGCAATTTGCAAGTATTAACTGTTCGTGCATATTCTTCCCAACTCAATTGTTGCTTAAAAACTTCTACAGCTGCAGCTGGAATTGGGTTTTGAATATAGCGTTCCATGGTTTCTGCCATGCTCGAAATATCCGCCGCTTCGGCGAGATAACCATTTTTACCATCCAAAATAGCGTGAGCAAAATGTCCAACTCTTGTGGCTAAAATGGGTTTATTGAAATTGTAAGCAATAGATTCTACACCACTTGGTGTGGCATATTCGTAGTAATTAACTACCACATCACTCAATTGAAAAAAACGGTGCACTTCCTCATTGGCAATAAAGCGATTGGCTATTAAAACACGATCTTGAATTCCGAATTTTTCTATCAATTCTAATGGTCGATAATCTTTTTCTTGGTTGTTACTTTTAATGAAAATCGACTTTAGCATTTTAAATATGGCCGATTTTAATTTCACATGCCATTTCTTTTTATCTACAGTATCCCAAAATGATTCTCCAGCAATAATTAAGCTTGCATCAGGATATTTCTGGGCTATTCTTGAGAATGCTTCAATGGTAAAATGTAGGCCTTTGTATTTTCGAATAAATCCGAAAAACAAAAACACAGTAGTTCCAAGTTTTTCTTTTTTTCTTTCTTGTTCCACATCGAAATGTGCGTCAGGAACAAAGATGTCGTAAATAGGATGAAACAACTTGAGGATGGTCTTCATCTCTTTCGATCTCGATCCATCGGTACTCACCATGAATTTCACTTCGGGCATAAATGCACTAAATTCATCTATGGTGATTTGTCCGTGCATGATGAGGGTGTCGGCTTTTTTCAGTGCAAAGCGGGTGAGGATTTTATCTAACTCCCCTGTTTCCTTTTGTACCACATTGTGCACATCGAAAATGATCTCACAAGCAGGTAATTTTTTCTTTACCCTCTGAGCAATCACACCCATCGGTAATCCTTGAATCGCAATAGCCCATTGGAAAATCACTTTTTGAGGAGCTATCGAAGCAATCAAGTTAGCTGTTTTGTACCAGGTAATCGGGTTGTTGTAGTTGGTGATGTAATGCACCTTGATTTTGCTTCCTTCCAGCAAATTAGTGCGTGAATTCCGGTCGATAAAGTCGCGCGGAATAATGGCAGGATATTGCTGTGTCCACGAAACTAGGTGCACTTCATTTCCTTGTTTTTCAAGTGCTTTACAGAGTGATACTGTAAAGTTTGAAATGCCTCCTTTAAACTGCGGACCAGGACCGAATACTACCACTTTTTGCACCTTGCGAATATAACGGGTATTTCAATTATGTAAGATGTTTCCATTGCCTTGATTTAATTTGGTAAACAATGCTTCATAAAGATTTTTCTGAAGCAATTTGAAGTAAGTTAATTGGGAGAATTGTCAATTAATTAGAATTAAGTATCAGATAATCTATAGTATGAAAGTGTATTCTACATTGTTGATTCTGAATTTCGCTGTAAGCTATCGCTGAAATTTGCAGAAACAATCTTTATAGGGTTAAGGTATTAATAGACAAATCTGAGATTGGAAAACGTTGTTCAAAAGACACGCAACCAACTTGAAAATTGAAGCATCACACACACGATCTTTAACCTTAAAAAAACATGATCAGCAAACTTTTCGCCCCAGTTTTAGGCCTTTTTCTAATGGCAGGGCAACTTTCGGCAGCAGAAAGCATCGTTAGAGTATCACAATCATTGTCACAACAAAAAGCCTATGCTGGTGGTACGTTTCTCGTGAAAATTCGCATCGAAAGACGTAATCTCGATAGTTACTTCCAAATTCAACAAGAGCTTCCTAAAGGAATGGAGGCCACAGGTGTTGAAAGTCAAGGTGCGACGTTTTCTTTTAAAGACGGAAAAGTGAAGTACACTTGGTTGCGCTTACCAGCCACAGAAGAAGTACAGGTAATGTATAAGGTTACCGTGCCTTTCGAAATGCGTGGAGCGCAAGCTATTAAAGGGAATTACTACTACATTCGTGAAGAAGAAAAGGAATCTTATCCTCTTCCAGTAAACAATATCGAAGTAATCGAGTATTCGGCACCTTCTGATTCATTGGCAGAAAAAACACTGTTGGGAATCATAAACAACGACGCAAATAAACCGTCGTACACGTCGGAAGAGAAGCCTGATTTGTTATTCAAAGTGCAAATTTTGAGTTCAACACGTAAGCTCAATCGCGATTCGTTGGGCAAAGAGTACAATGTGAAAGATGTTGTGAATGAAGAGAATTTCAATGGACTTTACAAGTACACTGTTGGAAACTTCAAGACATACGAAACTGCTCGTGATTTTAAAAACCGTTTAGATTTCCAAAAATACATTCCATTCGTTATTGCTTACAATCGTGGAGCTCGAATTACTGTAGGAGAAGCTATGCAATTGGCATCTAAACGAAAAACAGTAGCAAAAAATTAAGTATAAATTTGTTCGTTTTTTTAACGCTCCGGTGGTCTTCCATCGGAGCGTTAATTTTTAACACCCATCTGAAGTAAAGTTTCAGCTTGTTTTGCGAACTTCGCAGGATGAAGCATTTGTTATGTTTCGCATTGCTGTTTCTTTTTCAGCAAGCTGCGCAAAGTCAGAAACTGAATTATCAATTACCCAAAGAATTCAAATCAGGGGAGGAAATCGTTGTATCAATCTCTATTCCGTGCAAGGATCTTCAAGGGATTGCGAGATTCCAACAAGAATTTCCAAAGGGATTCGAAGTGAGCGAGTTAAAAAATGACGGCTCGATTATCTCCTTCTCAAATAGCCTCCTGCAATTTTTATGGATTCAACTTCCCATAAAAGACAGCCTAAATATTTCATACAAATTGCGCTGTTTGCCAGGTTTTGGTGGAAAAACAGAGGTGCCTGCTCGACTTTTTTACCTCAATGGATCTGTTCGGGAAGAATTTGTTTTCAACTCAATGCAACTTGTTGTTAGCGGAGAAGCTACCAAGAAATTCCAAGCAGTAAAGCTCGAAAAATCAACAGAAGTTGCAGCTGCAAAAACCGTTGCGAAACCTGCGACTACTTCTTCAGAAAAGCCAACTCAGGCAAAATCTCCAAATGCTCAAGCGAAACCAGTAAAGCCACAGGACGATAAAGCTGCGAAAACAGCAGCAGTTCAAGCCCCTAAAGCAAATACTAACGTTACATCTCCAACAAAGGAAGGAGCATCACCTAAGAAAGACGTTACTACAACGCCCGATAAAGCTGTAGCCAAAGAAACCAAACCGATCCCTGCTCCAATCAAGCCATCCACCGAAGTAACTGCTACTGGAGATAAAATATCTTTCCGTATTCAACTTGCTGCTTCAGCAGAAAAAGGAAATCTTCCTGATTTGTCTAGTAAATTCGGTGTTGCAGAAAAAGATATTCGTGAGGAAAACCACAACGGACTTTTCAAATACACCACCGGCGAGTTTAATTCGCTTGCTGAGGCGCGTAAATCGATGTCGGCAAACCCAAAAATGAAACAAGGTGCATTCGTAGCTGGATACAATAAAGGAAGTCGCATTGATTTAGAAGAAGCCATTCGATTGAGTAAGAAACCATGAGCATATACTCAGATAGACAACGTCGACAGCTAGTCATTGCCATAACAATGATAATGGGGGCTTTTCTGCTCTGGTTAATGCGTGATATTATTCCGGCGTTTCTTGGTGCTGTTGTGATGTATGTTTTGTTCCGACCACTTTTTGCAGTTTTTTTAGTCAAATGGAATTTCCCCAAATGGTTAGCCACGTTGTCGGTTGTTGCACTCTCATTTTTGCTGTTGGTTTTACCATTTGTGGTTGTGGGCTTCATGATCACCGATAAGGTGCAACTATTGTTGGAACAAACAGATTCGATCAATGCCATTTTATACCGCGTACAAGATTACATTGGATATGATTTCCATGATCCAGCAACTTTGAACAAACTCATGCAATCGGTGCAAGGAACCTTATTTGGAAGCGTTAGTTCGATCATTAGTGGAGTTGGAGGGATGTTTCTTACGGTGGCGATTTTGTATTTCATTCTTTGGTTTATGTTGATGAATTACAACAAATTCGAGAAGACACTTGCGCGAATCGTCCCATTTTCGCGCTTAGAGTCGGATCAATTTGCTGATGAACTCAAAAGTTCAACGTTTGGAAATGTTCTTGGTCAGGGTGCAATTTGCCTAGTACAAGCAACTTTACTTTCAATTGGGTTTGTGATTTTTGGATTAGAAGATCCAATTTTCTGGGGAACAATAACCTTCTTCGTATCATTCCTACCTGTGGTTGGTGCTCCGCTGGTTTTTGTGCCAGCTGGACTCATCGCTTTAGCCTACGGTGATACCTATGCAGGTTACGGGATTATGATCTACGGTTTTGTGCTGGTGACCAACATCGACAATGTAATGCGATTGTTTATCTCGCGCTATTTTGCTGATTCGCATCCATTAATTACCATTTTAGGTGTTATTGCAGGTATTCCTGTTTTTGGCATTCTGGGTTTGGTGTTCGGGCCTTTATTGATTTCTTGGTTTTTACTATTAACCAGAATTTTAATTAAGTCAGAAACCAAGGTGTGACCTTGATTTTTATATTTTGAATTTCAAATTATTAACTTCTAAAATCAACATTTGGTAGTTTCCTGAGTTTTAGTGTCTTCGATAAATCGAAATGTAATTTCATTTAAATTTTAATTGGGACTTTGCACAAAAGATGGCTAACAATATTTAGTTGATGCCTGTGTTTTTACCTGTAATTTTTCCGAACTTGCCTTCAATGATAAAGACTTTTGTAAATATTTCTCTGCTTTGCGTAGCAATTATGAGCTTCACCGGCTGCTACTATGATGTAGAAGATGAATTGTATCCTGATAACAACGCCTCTTGCGATACGACAGCCGTAAATTTTGCTGTGGTAAAACCCATTTTTGATGCTAAATGTGTCGGATGTCATGGTGGAGCTTCACCTTCAGCAGGAATTAAATTAGATACCTATACCGATGCAAAAGTTTATCTAGATGCATCAGCTTCTAGACTTGTGTCTTCTGTGAAGCACGACGGTAACGCATCCAATATGCCTCAAGGCCAACCTAAGCTTGATGCTTGCGACATCAGTAAAATTTCAGCTTGGGTTTCAGCTGGTTACCCAGAAAATTAATCTTTGGCACTGTTTTTAACTTCAATTCGTAAAAATCCCTTCATCCATGAAAATCAATAAATTGTTTGCTGGAATTCTCATTCTGGCTGGAGCATTTCAAGTAAATGCACAAGACATGCATCAAACTAGAACTGCAAAAATTCAGTTCTTTTCCAAGACTTCCGTAGAGAATATCGATGCGGTGAATAAAGAAGCAACCTCTTTCCTGAACACCAAAACTGGAGATGTAGTGTTTGCTGCACTAATCAAGAGCTTCCGTTTTGAAAAAGCACTTATGGAAGAGCACTTTAACGAGAATTATATGGAAAGTACCAAGTTCCCTAAATCAGATTTCAAAGGGAAAATTTCCAATCTCGCTGATGTAGATTTTTCTAAAGATGGCATGTACAAAGCAAAAGTAACAGGAAACCTCACCATGCATGGCGTAACGCAACCTGCTACTGCTGATGCAATCATCACTGTAAAAGGAGGTAAAATCTCAGCTTCATCGAAGTTCAAAGTGAAACTCAACGATTACAAGATCGAACGTCCAGCTGTTGTAGCTGATAAAATTTCCGATACAATTGAAATTTCAGTTGATGCGGCTTACGAGCCAAAGAAATAAACATCATTGATCATTCAGGGCCGGAATTAATTTCCGGCCTTTATTTTTGCCCTATGCTTAGCCTATCCAAATTTCTTTCATTTTCCATTTTATTGATTTCTTCAACAGCTTTTGCACAGCCGGTTGATGATGAAATGGCTAAGCTCCTCGACGCCTCCTTGGCAGAACAAGAAACTCCTGAATATACCTCCGCGACCTTCAAAACAACCCGTTTGGTGAATGGGCACACCAACGAACAAGTTGCAGCCGGTGTGCTTGATTTTAGAATATCTCACCGTTTTGGTGCATTCAACACTGGTGCCTATAATTTTTTCGGACTCGATGTGGCATCCATGCGAATGGCCTTAGAATATGGATTAACACCGTGGCTTACAATCGGTGGTGGAAGAAGTACATATGAGAAAACTTACGACGGATTCGCTAAGTTTCGTGTGTTGCGCCAAAGTTCTGGTAAAAAAGTGATGCCTATTTCACTCAATTTCTTCTCATCATGGGCTGTAAAAACGCTCAAGTTCTCGAATCCTGACATCAAGAATTATTACACCTCAAATTTCTATTTCACCAACCAAATCATTATCGCCCGAAAATTTTCGGATAGCTTTTCATTCATGGTGGCACCAACCGTTGTGCACCGAAACTTGGTTGCATCAGTTAACGACGACCACGATTTGATTTCCATTGGCGTTGGTGGTCGACTAAAGCTAACGCGCCGTATGAGCATCAATGCAGAGTATTATTACCAACTTAACAAGCCCGAAGGCACAGTGAATAGCCTTTCTATTGGGTTTGATATCGAAACCGGCGGTCACGTATTTCAAATTTCTTTTACCAACTCACCAGCAATGATCGAACGCGCATTCATCAACGAAACAACTGGTCGTTGGGACAAAGGCGATATCATCGGAGGTTTCTGTATTTCCAGAAATTTCACGCTTTTCGATCCTCGTAAATAATCCGATCAATTCAAATTGTAGTCTTCGTCTTCTTCATCAAAGTCATCATCGCTGAATACGCTCGACATCAAATCTTTGAACAATACATTGCTATCTAACGCCATGCGATTGATCAACGAAAAGGATGCTAAACCGTAAAGTGTAAACTCCATCAACAACAATTTTTCATCTTCATTGGCTTCCTTGTGGAATTGTTTCACAAGTGTTTCTAAGCCTTCCACCAACAACAATTTCTCTCGCCAACCCGCATTTGGTTCATCAAGAAGTAGATCAACTTCATTGTTTTGGTTAAACCAGAGAATTACTTGTTCGTAAGGATTTTTCTCCTTTGCACGTTTGATGCGCTCAGGATCTGGGAAGTAGTTTACAAATTGAGTGCGAATAGCCTTCGAAATGAGGAATTTCGCCACATTAACTGGTCCTTCTTGTTCGCCTTCATACACCAACTCGATTTTACCGTTGATGGCAGGGATTGTTCCCCACAAATCGCTTACCCGAGCAATCGTTTTCTTTTCACCATTGATCAATGCTCGGCGTTCTGCAGTGCTCACCAAGTTTTCGAAAGCCGAAATACTCAATCGCGCTGAAACCCCACTTTTAGGATCCACAAAATCTGAACTGCGCGCTTCAAATCCAATTTGCTCAACTAGATCGCGAAGCATATCTGGAACTTCTACCAAATCGGTTTGCGCTTTTGGCAAATTGGCTTCCTGCGCGGTAATCGTTTTGGCAATCTTGATGCTTTTCGGGTAGTGTGTTACGATTTGACTTTCGATTCGGTCTTTCAAAGGAGTCACAATCGAGCCTCTGTTGGTGTAATCTTCTGGGTTTGCAGTGAAGATGAATCGAATATCGAGTGCCAACCGCATTCTGAATCCTCTGATCTGAATATCGCCTTCCTGAAGGATATTAAACAACGCAACTTGAATTCTGGCTTGAAGATCTGGCAACTCGTTGATCACGAAAATGCATCTGTTCGATCTTGGAATCAATCCGAAGTGAATTGCACGCTCGTCGGAATAGGAAATTTTCAGGTTTGCAGCTTTGATAGGATCAATATCTCCGATAAGATCTGCTACTGTTACGTCTGGAGTTGCAAGCTTTTCAACGAAGCGATCATCACGATGCATCCAAAAAATCTCGGTTTGGTCGCCATGAATTGAAATGTACTCTTTTGCCGAATTGGTGATTGGCTGCAATGGATCTTCATTGATTTCTGAACCCTTCAAAACAGGGATGTACTCATCCAAAAGCGCCGTCATTTGGCGAGCAATTCGTGTTTTCGCCTGACCACGCAATCCCAATAAATTGATGTTGTGCCCAGAAAGGATCGCACGTTGAATGTCGGGCATCACAGTTTTTTCGTAACCTAAAATCCCCGGAAAAGGATTTTTCCCGTTGCGGATTGCATCGATTAGATTTTCCCGCAATTCGGTGCTAATTGATCTGCTTTTGTACCCACTGGCTTTTAGTTCGCCAAGGGTTTTCAATTTGAGGAGTGCGTTCATCAGAACTTAAAGTTTTTTATTTCGGTTACGTTCAAAGTCGGCAAAAACTAGATCTCCAAGGCCTTTTAACCCTGTGAAGAATGCTTTACCGCCATTTGCTTCCGTGAATTCATTTACAAAATCCTGCAACCAGGAATCAGTAGCCACCATAAATGTGGTAACTGGAATTTTGAGCTTTTTACACTGCACTGCAAGCGCGAGTGTTCGGTTCACAATCTTACGATCGAGTCCGTTCGAATTTTTATAATATGAATCACCAACTTTCAAACAGGTAGGTTTGCCATCGGTGATCATAAAAATCTGCTTGTTCGGGTTTTTTCGTCTCCGCAACAAATCCATCGCGAGCTCTAAGCCCGCAACTGTGTTGGTATGAAATGGCCCAACTTGCAAGTAGGGAATATCTTTTACTTCGATTTGCCAAGCATCGTTCCCAAATACGATCACATCTAGTGTGTCTTTTGGATATTTAATTCTGATGAGTTCGGCCAAAGCCAATGCTACACGCTTTGCAGGTGTAATGCGATCTTCACCGTAAAGAATCATCGAGTGTGAAATGTCGATCATCAAAACAGTGGATGTTTGCGTTTTGTATTCACGCTCCATCACTTCAAGATCTTTCTCCTCAAGGATTAAATCTCCGATGCCATGATTCACTTGTGCATTTCTGATCGAATCGGTTAAGGAAATACTCTCAGCAGGATCGCCAAATTCGTAAGCTCTGCGGCCTGTTCCGGCTTCATCGCCATTGCCACTGTAACGCGTTGACCTTTGACCTTCTTTGCCCTTTTTTAATTTTCCGAAAATCTGATCGAGTGCTCCACGGCGAATTTCACCCTCGGTTTTTGGCGTCATCTGCAAGTTTCCAGGCTCATCTTCTTTGAGATACCCTTTGCGCTTGAGGTCTTCCACAAAATCGCCCATCCCATAATCGTCGTCGGTGAGTTTGTGTTGACGATCAATTTCGTTCATCCAACTTAATGCTTCGCCTACATCACCGGAGGTATGTAAAAGAATTTCCTTGAATAGATCAAACAGCCGAGTAAACGGATCTTGTTCATCATCAGGGTCGTACCGGGCAAATCGAAATCCTTCCATCGTTCAGTAAGATACAGAACAATTGCGGGTTCGGAAGGTTCGATTTTTCTTAGAACATGAAATAATCATGAAGCCCAAATGAAAAATCCCGCAACCATCAAAAGACCATTGCGGGATTAAAAATGTATTGAAGCTTATCGAATCACTTGGATCTTTTTCGTCCAATGTTGACCTTCGGATTCAATTTTCAAAAAGTAGGTTCCATTGGCTAAATGACTCACCTGAATTTGGTTCGATTGTTTAGCCTGTGCTACAATTCGTCCACTCAAATCAACAACTAAAATTAGCTCAGCGGCGATTGCGTTCGGAGTTTTCACTTGAAGATATTCTTGGGCCGGATTTGGATAAACCTGCAATTGTTCATTTTGCTCTAGCACCGAAACGGTTGTTCCAACTTCAATCACAATGCTTAAACTATCAGTGCAATTGCTATTTGATGCATAACAAATTGCAGTATAGGTTCCAGCTTCGGTATAGGTGTGTGTTGGATTTGCTTGATCTGAAGTATTTCCATCGCCGAAGTTCCAGAGGTAATCTGTTGCACCTTCGGCAACGATGATAAAATCAACAGTTGCATCTGGTAACAAAACAATTTCTGCTGATGCTGCAATTTCAACAAATACAATTGGGTCGGAGTTTTCGATGGTGAAATCGACATTTGAAGACGTTCCATCGAAGAAATCGAAGCCCAATGTATAATCGCCAGCAGGCATTCCTGCATAGTTGAAGCTGCTCTCAATAATATCTTGCCCTGTGAGTTCAACACCATCCGAATTAAACAGCAACAGTTGTGCTGTGCCTGGTTGCAACACATTCAATTGCAAAGTCCCATCGTTTTCTGCGCAGCTTTCGGCTGTAACTTCCAATGAAATCTGCATTTGATTGAGGTTCCAATTGGCTTGAGCATTGGCTGCCGATTCTTCAATTTCTGCCAACGAATTGCCTCCCAAAATGGCGAAGGCATAAATGGCAGAATCGCCTGGTGCGATGGTTTCTCCCCAAGTACCTATGAACGCAGCCACATCTCCAACGTTGCTGTTATTTCTGGTTGCATTTCCTGAAAGCACATTGAATTTCTCTTGGTTCGTGAATCCATCATACAACTGAATACTTCCGCCAGTTCCGTCGCTGTTGAAGCAATAAGCGCTTCCGTCTTGCCAGCTGAGGAGTTTCACTGCCATGTATCGGTTGGTTTGAGACGCATCATAGGCATAAACCATTTTACGAATCGGATCCCAAGTACACACATTCGATGCGGCATTTTGGATGTCCCAATCGGTGAAAATTCCACCAAAAACATCTGAAGCCACTCCATTTCCTGTGTTTTTTACGATGTATTCCATCACCACATGATTCGAAAGTTCACCTTCGGTAGATGCGTAAGCGCATTGGCGAATGGTTAAGGGTTGAACACCAGCAGCATTGGTCGAAAATCTTGAAACAATCTCTTTATCGCCGAATGATGAATTTTCGATTTCTCGAACGGCATCTACACGTACGAAATCATTGTCGTAACCAGGAATCACAGCAGCATATAGATTGTCAGCTACTTGTCCGCCGCTGCCAACCATGAAACCACTCGCATACATCTGACTTCCGCTATTGTTGTATGAAACCCCAATTCCTTCGTTTGCATAATCGGCGTTGTATCCAATACTGCCTCTTGAGGTAACTGTAGTTTGTAAGTTGTTGATTGCAAGATCCATGTAATCTTTATTCACCCGAACGCTGATGTATTCGAATGCTGAGTAATTGGTTGCTGGATCGGTGTAGGTAAGTTTGAAAATCACATCTTCATTGATGGATGCGCTGTTCAGAACAACAATTTCGAATGGTGAAGCAGTGTTGCTTACCGATTGAAGGGTGTTGATTACGCCAGCATTGTGGCCTCCTTGAAGGATCTGTATGTTTGGATTTTCGGTGCTGATTTGAACAGCAAGTGCGTTTGTCGGACTGAGATAATTGAAGAAATCGCCCACCACTTCCATGGTATCGCCTGCCACAATGAAAGAACTTCCATTGCTGCTAAACTGATAGTTTTGGAAGCGTACAGATGGGATTTCCGGATCATTCAGCGCACGAAGAGTATTCAATCGGCCTGAACCTAACAGATGGTAACGGTTTTCATTCCCCGGAAGGGTATAGATTGATGTATCGGATGTAACGCGCAAACGTTCAGCGATTTGCTGAGCAGTATAGGATGGGAAATGGCTTTTCACTAGAGCCGCGGCGCCGGCCACAAGTGGGGCAGAGAAGGACGTTCCAGAACTGATGTCGTATCCATTAAATGGCGAGCATGAACGAAGCAATTCTCCTGGAGCAACAATGTCGAGCATCGGTCCATACGTTGAAAGCGACCAAGCCAAATCAGCAGAGCCGGTTGCGCCAACACTCATAACGCCTTCGTATGATGCTGGATAATAGTTCTCGTTAAGCCCAGAATTACCAGCTGCAGCAATGATCAGTGCATCGTTGTTGGTGATGGCATACTGAATAACTTCTTCAGCGAATGGACTTGGGAAGGTGCTTCCCCAGCTAGCGTTGATGATTTTACAACCAAGATCACTTAAATATACTATGCCTTCATAGCCAAAATTAAATCCGTTGGCATCGTCGATTCTCACAGGTACAAATTTGCAACGGTAAGCATTTCCTGAGATTCCGATTCCATTGTTGGTGGTTGCGGAGCTCATTCCTGCAGTGAACATGCCATGCGGCGACAATGTGGCCGTTGGATCGTTGGTGTTAGAAACAGTATTCCAACCTCGGTAATCGTCGATGTAACCATTGTTGTCGTCGTCGATTCCATTGATAGGATCGGCAATGTTGAAGCGAACGTTTCCAAGATCTTGATGGTCGAACTGAATACCTGCATCGGTGATTCCGATATAAACACTTGAATCGCCTTCTTCAATATCGAAGGCTTCGAATGTTTTGATCAATGCGTGATGGTATTGTTGACTTATTTGCGGATCGTTCGGCGTAAACATCGGTTTGTGCACATAGCGCGGTTGAACCCACTCGAAAAGCCCAGTTTTATTGAGCTGCATAGCAACTTCTCGAAAGTCGATGTTGGAATTGTATTTGAGTGAAATAAGCAAGCTCAAATCGACCATCTTTTTTCCGGAATTGTTGGTTTCCTTACGAGGCTTGTTGATATGACCAAAGACCTTCTTTGCCGTAGCTCCTTCCAATCGGTTGAGTATCGGTTTTAAACTTGGTATCTCTGAAATGTCAGTATTGATAAGGTTTCTGTATGATTCTTTGTATTTAAGAATCATTTCGCCGGCAACTACATCGGTTGCTTGAACATTGGATGGAATAACATACGATTGCGCCTCCAAAACAATTGGAGAGATCAGTAATGATAAGCCTAGCACTAAGTTGAGGTTCTTCATGAACTTCGAATGATTAATGGATTTAACGATTGAATCTTGAATTCGTTTGTTTAACCATGAATGAGCTTGAAGGGTTATCGAAGAAATAGAATCTAACTTACATAACAAATTAATCGCGCCAGAGGAATGGAAATAGCATGTAAGCCAATGCGACTACAATCAGGTTGATCGATAGCAATGCAAATATGTAAGGACTTTGAATACTATGGTCAAGGCCATCGACGGCATTTTTTGAAAATCGGATCAATACAATCAACATGGGAATCACCACCGGAAAGCTCAAAATCGCCATCAAGGTGCTATTTTGGCGTGTTTTAGCTGCTATGGCGGCAACCAATGTGAGGATCGACGAAAAGCCTGAACTTCCTAAAACCAATGCAAGAAGAAAGTAAGGTTGGTCTTGTACCAAGTTACCAATTAGTAGGCTATAGATGAAATACCCCGCCAACGTGATAACCAACATTAGCAGTGCATTGTAAATGATTCTAGAAAGAATGATTGCTTGTGCTGAGGCAAGTGTGTAGTAATAAAGTAATCGCCCGCGGCTTTCTGTACTAAAGCTTTTGGATGTCGCATTAACAGCAGTGAATAAAATGATGATCCAAAACAAGGCGTTCCAAGTAGGCACATCAACCAAGGTTTTGAACGACAAATAGCATACAAACACTGTTGAAACCACATACAACAAAATGGCATTCAATGCATAACGTTGCTTGAGCTCTAAAGTGATTTCCCGTTTAAGGAGTTGAATAATTTCGCGGCCAACTAGCGATTTCATAGGTCAAATGTACTCCCCTTGTCGGGGATTTCAACATTTTTGAATCCTTCTTGTTGCAAACGAATCATGAACCGAAGCTGGGTGTCGTATTCGCCATGTACGATGAACACTTTCTTCACCTTCGCAATGTTTTGACATTTGAGTAGACTGATCATTTCTTCTACATCGCCATGGGCGGAAAATGATCCAAGTACTTCAACCTGAGCACGAACGGAATGACTTTCTCCAAAAATCCGCACTTCTTTGTCGCCCGAAGCCAAATGTGCACCCAAAGAACCTGTTTCGCAATGCCCTACAATGAGAATGGTATTGTCTGGATTGTTGATGTTATTTGCAATGTGGTGTTTAATTCGGCCAGCTTCGGCCATTCCTGAAGCTGAGATGATGATACAAGGTTCTTTGTGGTTGTTGAGCCGCTTACTTTGTTCCACTTCGCGGATGTAAGTAAGTTTATTGAAGCCAAATGGATCTTCGTTCGATTCCATGTACTCAAGCACTTCCTCGTTGAAACAATCGGAATTGTTGCGCATGATTTCTGTGGCGTTGGTCGACAGCGGACTATCAACAAACACTTCGATATGGTGAGGCAGTCTACCATCGGCTTCAAGTCGATCGAGAGCATAAACGATTTCTTGCGTTCTGCCCACCGAAAAGGCAGGAATAATCAGTTTTCCTTTTTTTAGCACACATGTTTCGACCACTATTCTCAGTAGATCATCTAGTGATTCTGTTCTGTTTTTGTGGGTTCGATCTCCGTAAGTAGATTCGGTGATGAGGTATTCACATTGTGGGAATGGTTCTGGATCGCGAATGATGGTAGGATTTGCACGACCAAGATCGCCGGTGAAGCAAAGTGTTTTCACATGATGATCCTCTTCAATTCGGAGATTTACTACTGCCGATCCAAGGATGTGTCCAGCATCAGTGAAAAGCAACTCGATGCCATTTTCGATGGATTTCGATCGGTGATAAGGCACTGGTTCGAACTGTTTCAACGCCAAATGAACATCTTCGGCTGTGTAAAGCGGCTTCAACATGGTTTTCCCTTGTCTTTTCCGTCGTTCGTTGATAAATCGCGCGTCGCTTTCTTGAATGTGTGCAGAGTCTTCCAGCATGATCGAACAGAGATCGAAAGTAGCTGGAGTGCAGAAGATCGGCCCTTTAAATCCTTGTTTCACCAGCAAGGGAATCAAACCTGAGTGGTCGATATGAGCATGCGACAAAATGAGGTAATCGACTGTAGCAGGATCGAAGCCAAAGTGTCGATTTAATTCTTCTGTATCGAGCCCTCTGCCTTGAAACATACCGCAATCAAGCAAAATACGTTTCCCTTTTTTAAGGGTGATGAGGTGTTTTGAACCGGTAACTGTGCGCGCTGCGCCGTGGAAGGATATTTTCATTGTTCATGTAAACGTACGAAACAGGACGGCAGATTGCTGCATATTGCTTTAATTTGTGGCAAATTTTAACGATGAAACTTGATATTCTGGCATTTGGTGCCCATCCTGATGATATTGAAATTTCAGTAGGAGGAACATTGATTGCCGAAGTGCAACAAGGAAAGAAGCTTGGTTTGATAGATCTCACCCGAGGTGAAATGGGAACCCGAGGCACTGTTGAAATTAGAAATCAGGAATCAGAAGAGGCTAGGAAGATTATAGGTGCTATGGTTCGGGAAAATCTCGAAATGCCTGATGCTTTTCTGGAAACGAACGCTCTGAATTTGGAGAAGGTTATTCGTGTGATTCGCAAGTATCAACCAGATATTGTGATAACCAATGCGCCTTCTGATCGCCATCCAGACCATGGCCATGCTGCGTCTTTGGTGGTTGAAGCATGCTTTAAAGCGGGTTTAAGGAAGTATATTGTTGATGGTACTGGCGAGAATGCTTGGAGGCCTAAAGTGGTTTATCAGTATATGCAGTTTTACCACCACAAGCCCGATTTTGTATACGATATTAGTGCTGTAATTGATCAAAAATTAGCGTGTGTTTTAGCACACAAATCTCAGTTTTACAACCCAGATTCAAACGAACCCGAAACGGTGATCGCCTCTCCACAGTTTAAAGAAAACATTAGGGCACGCGCTTCAGAATATGGCCTACAAGCAGGTTTTGAATTTGGAGAGCCCTTGATGGTGATTCGATTTCTAGGGGTTCGAAGTCTCAGCGATTTACATTAACTGCTTTCTAATAGTACAAAAAAAAACGTCCCGGCTGATCAGATCAACCGGGACGTTTTTTTATTAAAGAATCTTTAGAAGAAGCGGTAACGTTTGTCTTCAACACCTGCTTTTTTCTGCAGGCTTGTGTAAACACCCATATCAACACGGCCTTGCAGGCCTGATGCCAATTGTTTCTTTAAATCTTTGATGTCGCCAGTCATTGGAGGTGCTTCAGTGATCGTTTCAACAACATACACAAAAACTCCTGCATTTCCGCGGACAGGACCATTCAAAACATTGATTTTTGAATAAGGGATTGTCCCAGCCAACTTTGGTTCGTAACCATAATTAGGTAAAGAATACGAAGCAAAGTTCAATGAATTTGGCGCGTCGGCAGTTAGTTTCACACGTGCAGCAAAAGCATCAATTGAAGTTGCGCCAGATAGAGCGAGTTCTTTTTCGAACATCTCACCTTTTTTCATGCGCTTCACCAATGGTTCGATATCTTCTTTTACTTGATCTAGTGGAGGAACACCTTTATCGCGTTTTCCAGTAAGCGCAGCAACAACATATTTACCATCCAATTCAAGAACTTTGGTAACAGTGTTCACTTCTGTTTCTTCATTGAATGCCCAAGTAACCAACTCGCGTGAATTTGCTAAATCGTTCACTTGGCGATCAGTTGGACGAATGCTGTTTGCTTTTACGATGAAGATTTTCTTTTCGTCTGCTTTCTTTTTGAATGCTTCGTAATTCTCAGCATTAACAGCGAAGTCGTTTGCAGAATTGAAAACAGCTTCGTTGGTTTTGTTTGAAGGCTCAACCGGACGGCTAATGAATACCAATGAAGCTTTGTTGGTTGGCTTCGTTTTGTCTTGGATATTGATTAGGTGTGCACCGAATTGTGTTTTAACAACAACCAAGTCGCCTACTTTTCCATCGAAACATGCGCTGTTGAATTCTGGAACCATTGCACCTTCTGGGAAGAAACCTAGATCTCCACCTTTGATTTTAGAACCTGGATCGTCAGATAACAATGTTGCCAATGCAGCAAAATCTCCACCTGATTGAATTACCTTTTTCAAGGAATCAGCTTTTGCCATTGCAGCAATTTCTGAAATGCCTTTCTGGGTAGAAATTAGGATGTGACGTGCTTTTACTGAATCAGATGCCGATTTGAAACCACGAAGTTTAACAACTTTTACATCGTTACCATCTACGAATGGACCGTAAACAGTGCCTGGGGTTCCTGCAAAAACAGCAGAGTCGATTTGGATGTTTAAGCTTCCGCGTTTTACACTTTCTTCTCTAAATCCATTCGCAGAATTCGCATTAGCAAAAGTTGTATCGTTATCTGTTGCTTGGAATTGTGTTTTGATTTGCTCCATTGAGGTCATCAATTCAGCGCGGTCTTCTGGTGTTGGGTTTACTTGGAATACAACATATTCAAGCTTACGGGTTTCATCCTGCTGCTCAAGTTCATGTTTGTGTTCGTCGTAGTATTTTTTGTAATCGTCGTCTGAAATTTTCACCAATGAATCAGCCAATGAATCATAGCTTTTACCAACCATACGGTAAGTTACAGAACGGCTTCTTTCGTTGTATGAGTTTTTCGCCTGAGCAGACGTTACATACATTGCCTTTTTGATCAAGTTGTTGTACTTCGCTTTTCTTCTCGCTTTCATCAACGATTTTTCGAAATCGCCCCATGATTCGCGGAATTTTCCATCAGGATCGTTTTCTTCAGTAAGCTGTGTTTTCAAAAAGCGAATTACACGGTTGCGATCAAATTGACGTGTAATTGAATCTTGGAACAATGGAATTTGCTGAACTTGTGGATCGACATTTTCTCCTTGAACCATATCGAATAATTCATCTTCAGCTACATCAACACCAGTACTGTTGAATTCTTTGTCGAAAATGTATTGATCTAAATACTCATTCCAAAGGTCGTTAATGAGTTGCTGACGAACGTTTTCATCAACACCTGAAGCATTTTGATTGCGCTTGTATTTTTCTTCAGCTGCATTTAAGCGGCTGGCGAACTCTTCACCAGAAATACTGTTTCCATTGATTTCGCCGATAGTGTTGGCTCCACCTCTGAAGATAGAATTTCCTGAGGAAAACAAATCCTGAAGGACAAATGATACAAGTGCAAGTCCAATTACGATTACAACGATAGTACCTGCGCGTGAACGGATTCTTTCTAAAACGGCCATTTTAAGTTTATTGGTCTTTTATTTTCGGGCTGCGAATATAAGGATTCTTCCTTTAATACTAAATCCGAAAATTTGGTTTCAAATTATTGCGTGAATAAAATTGAACATTAAGCATCCCCTTTTTTTGGATCGCTGCTGTTTCTCATTTTCTCCATCTTTTTTCTCTGGTATCTGCGCAAAGCAAACAATGCTGAAGCTGCAAAAGTTGCAAACAAAGGCATTCTGGCTGATTCGAACTTTAGTTCTACCATCAACCAAGTGCTTAATACGGCCATCATTCCAGCAATCACTAGCCAGAAAATTTCCATAGCCCGGAGAATTTTGTAGTTATTCATTTTTAACGCTTACGATTCCACTGATATTTACAATTCTGTATTTACTGAAGTCTTGATCCGATTCGAAACCATCCCCATAAATTACTTCTGTTGGTGAAGTGATTTTAGAAAATTTCTCGGAGTGAATTCGACCTGTTTTTTGATCCCAGATTAACTCTTCAGTATTCAATCGCTTTCCTTCGGCGTTCCACAATTGGACGTCGTTTCGAGCAATCATTTGTTCCTTTTTGTTGTAACTGATAGCGTATTTAGCTACCATGTGACCTGATTCGATTCCATCTTTATCATAGAAAATCATATCTACGCCTTTCGTAAATTCGATGTATTCATCTTCTCCCAAATAGGTATCCCGCTGCGGAGCCTTTATTTTTGCCCGCAGTTTCGCTGAATCAGAATACAGCATTTCTATGTTTTTGGTAGATGATACCGGAAGTATTTTATCCGATTTGAATTTTCTTACTTCAACCGGGTCATTCGTGCACGAAACCATGCAGAAGCTCAACCAACAAATAAAAAGGAAAACTCGAAGCATTATTCAAATCGTGTTCTAACAAACCATCTGTCGTTCAGCGAGAATGAAATGCTTAAACGGAAGATTTGCTCTGACAATAAATTTGGATTGATGCTTCCTCTCTGTCCGTATGACAAAGCAATATTCATCATGCTGGTAACTGGCTTTCTATAATATGTAGGAATGGTGAACGGAAGACCGACGCCCAAACTAACTCCAAATTCAGCAACGTTGTTTCCATTGATTCTCAGCATACCGTCAGAATAATATCCTCCCAAACGGTAAGCAGCACTTTTAAATGTGCTTGTTTTATTTGGTTGTGGAATGAATTGTATTCCTGCTGAAGCAGTGTAGCATGAGCGCACTGAATCGGAGTTGTCGAAAAGCCTGAATGATGACCAGTCTGTGTAACGATAATCGGCTGTGAACATCCATTTATGGTTAGAGTTCGATAAGCTTAAACCTGCGCCATATTGCATGGGCATTACAATCTGCCCATTAAGGCTTTCCTTGTTCAGAACGGTATCGATAACCGTAGCGAAGTCGCTCGTTCCAAAGAATGATTCAGCTACGTAATTGTAATTGCCTGTTAAACTAAGTGATGGCTTAAAGGTGAAACCGAATTTGAGGTGCAGTGAATCCTTGTTGGTTTTTTGTTTTTGGATAGTTCCAGTTTCAAGCGCTGAATTGGATTTTACTTTTGGAGTTTTGCTCCTGAATCTAATTTGGTATGTAAGTCCAAATTTGGCATCAAAATCCTTCACCTGGTTTGTTGCCGTTGTTTTGCTTGACCGAATTTGCAATTGTTGATCAGGGAAATTTACTTCTGTTACATAATTTGATTTCCCGAAAATGTATCTGAATTCGGCTCCGATAGCAAGATCTTTGTAAATCTGTATTGCATTGGTCAAGCCAACTGCAGAAATCCCACCTTTCCCATTGTAATTGTAACTGATTAAACCTTCTGCTTCGGTTTCGATGCTATCACGTAAGGTGTAGCCCATGTTGGTAATCGGCATCAAATGAACTGCTGCGGTCCAACGTTTTTTGATCAATGGAAACGCGAGCGCTACCGAACTATATCCTGCTGTCGTACCTCTATTTTTCAATGTTGCAGTTGAATAATCAACCATTCCACCCGAAATTGATCCTTCGAAAATACTTACTCCACGGGCGATGCTCGTTAATGATGCAGGTTGCCCGAGGTTAAGTAGTGAAGAATCATTCGCCGCGTGGTAACTTCCACCAAGCGATTGGCTCCATGCTGAAGGATTGGGTAAATTGTCACCGAGGGCGTATCTGCCGTAAGGCGATTGACTAAGGTTTTGAGCATTCATCCCTAACGAAGAGAGGAAAAACAAACCAAAGAATTGGATTGGGAAATTAAGCTTTCTGATGGAGAAGAATTTCATTGAGTCCTTTCAAAGTTAGCCAAGGTTCTGGCTGTACGCTGGTTTTAAGATTGCGCTCCAGCAGGGCGAAATCGCCTCCAGTAATAATCACTTGGAGGTCTTTGTGAGTCATTTGATATTGTTCAAGAATGCCTTTCACTTCAGCCAATGCTCCGTTGATTACTCCGGATTGGATGGCTTCACGTGTGTTTTTACCGATCAAATAAACTGTGTCGGTTCTGTTGAGCAAAGGCAATCGTGCAGTGAATTCGTGTAAAGCTCTAAAGCGCATATCGATACCTGGAGAAATGGATCCTCCAAAATATTCGTTTTTGCGGGTGATAAAATCAAATTTAATACAAGTACCAGCATCGATGATCAAAACTGGTTTATCGGGGAAAATCATGTTGGCAGCAACTGCATTTGAAATACGATCATGACCAAGTGTTTCTGGTGATTCGTATTTGTTCTCAATGGGCAATTGAAGGTCCTGTGTGAAGTAGCTAAACGGAATTTCAGCGCGTTTCAAAAAAGCTTCGAGTTCCGGCTGTCCTTGAGCTACGTTGCTAATAAAAGCCCGAACAGGTTCGGATGGCATAAGTTTAAGTAGAGCTTCTTCTAACTCCTGCGCATCGCTGCGAGATGCTCTAACAGCACGAATCAACTTGCGCTCCCTGAAGCAGGCCGCTTTGATTGCTGTATTTCCAACATCGATCAGTAAGTTTACCATAATCTACTTGTGCCGCGCAAAGATAAAATTAGATGAACGTAGCTGGGCATTCTTTTAATATATGTATCAACAAAAAAAGACTACCGTTTCCGATAGTCTTCTCTTTCTTGTGTGGTGCCTCCAGGGATCGAACCAGGGACACAAGGATTTTCAGTCCTTTGCTCTACCATCTGAGCTAAGGCACCAACCGTAGCGCTCGAAAGCGGGATGCAAAAATAGTATGATTTTCTTTCATTGCAAGTGTTTTTGAAATTTCTTGCGCAAATGCCAATAAATCAAGGCGTCAAAATAATTTAAACATGATTTTTTCGTTCCTTTTTCTCATTTTAAACACCAATTTTGAAGCTTCTACTCACCATTTTCTGCTCAATGATTTCGATTTTTTCAGTAGGACAGGATTTTCTTTCCGCGCAGCTTAAGTATGTTAGAGTTTCTGAAGCATGGAAGTCAGAAAGCTCATCGATAAAATCCAAATTTAAAGCCGCTGGGATTTCGAGTGCTGGTTTTTATCTATTTATCAGGGCGTTCAAACAGGAAAAGCAGATAGAAGCTTGGGTTTCATCTTCTCCCGATGGTCCTTTTACGTTGATTGCCAACTACGATGTTTGTGCCGCTTCTGGAGGTCTTGGACCCAAAATCAAGCAAGGCGATTTACAAGTTCCCGAAGGTGTTTACAGCATAGATCGATTTAATCCTGTTTCGTCCTTTCATCTTTCGTTGGGCATTGATTACCCAAACACAGCAGATTTAAAACGCAGTGACAAGGCAAATCCTGGAGGCGATATCTTTATCCATGGTGCTTGCGCGAGCATCGGCTGTTTGGCCATCACCGATACGTATATAAATGAGTTGTATATGATCGCTGTTTTGGCAAGAAGCAGTGGGCAATCAAAAATCCCGGTGCATATTTTTCCTTTCCGAATGGATGGAAACGCCATGCAACTGGTTGATCGAATCCAATCGTCGAACCAATGGAAACCATTTTGGGAAAACCTTGCAAATGTTTATCGTTTCTTTGAGGAACAATCGAAGCCAGGTGTGTGGAAGTCGAACACTTCAGGAAATTATATACTTTCTAACTAATTACTTTGGTAGATCTTTTTATATTTGGTACTTCAACAAGCTACAATTGAAAGCCGCACTCGACATTTTCCGGTCGCAACTTAATGATTTGCATACGCTTCCTCTGGCCGATTGGAAGCGATTTTCTAGTATCTGGCATTTACACGAAATGGGCCGAAAACAGATGATGACCCGTCAAGGAGAATCGGAACGTTATGCTTATTTTGTTTTGGAAGGATTGCAAAGAGCATTTTACTCCGACGATCGAGGAAAAGAGCACACTGTTGTGTTTACTTATCCTAATTCATTTTCAGGTGTAGCAGATTCATTTTTATTGGGGAAGCCAGCTTTGTACGATATGGAAACCCTCACCAAGAGTAAGTTTCTTCGCGCCGACCGTGCGGCAGTGATTGAACTTTGTCAGTCGCATCCCGAAATTCTTAAACTCATCCATCAAGCTACTTCAATCGCGCTCCGTCTTGCTGTTCAGAGGCAAATCGAACTGATGGCTTGCTCTGCAGAAGAAAAATTCAGACTTATCATGGGAAGAACGCCACAACTGCTTAATCTTTCCCCACAGAAATACATTGCATCCTATTTAGGGATGGATCCCGCCACGTTTTCGAAACTCATCAGTAGGGTAGAGTTCTAGCAACATTGCAAGCATCGACTTTTACAATGCTTCCCGATTTTTAATTTGGATACTTGAAATTTTGCCTTCTAAGCGATGTTTTCAAGTCGATTCTTTGAGAAAATCCTACAACCAACTCCAATTTTCATCAGATAATATCCTGAAATCTTCCTAAAAAAGGGTCGATAACGTCAGCTTTACAATTCCTTAATCAACATTGATTTTGGTTCA
>CAMCXT010000026.1 GCA_945883545.1 Chitinophaga pinensis
ACATCAGGAATTTCGACACGGTAAAAAATATCTTGCAAGCATCCAACCATTGAATCATCAAAACTGGTAATCGCTGATGTGGAATAATTGGTGAAAGCAGCAGGCTGAACTTGCTTGAATATCTGGTAAGGAAGCAAAGTGCTCGCCAAGGCAGGAGTGGAAATTGGATTCCAATTCAAGTCAATCTGCCCCGATCCAGGATCGGTTACATCTAAAAAGATGGTTTGCGTTAAGTTTGAAGGCGTTGCAAAGATGGCACCATCACATCCACCACGTGTTCGAATGTAATAATACACAGAACCAGCGTTGGCATTGGCTCCAACGTGGGTGTACGTAGTTTGGTTGATGTTAAAAATGCTATCCACCACGGTGAAAGGACCTAAAGGAGAATTTGCACTATAAATATGATAGCTATCGAATTGATTATCAGGATCCGAAGTAGCTATCCAACTAAGAGAAACATCACCATTTGTCTCCACTTCTAAACAACGTAATTCGGGAGATTCAGGCACAGGAGGAGCAACCACAATGACATTGATCGTCGCATTTCTGTAAGAAGGCGCTGGACAAAAATCATCTTGGAATGAAATTACAAATGTGTAGGAATTGGTGGTTGCGAAACAGTTGTCGTTGTTGGCGATGTGCGAACAATCGGTTTGCCAGTTAAAAGTTACAGCGCTATTGCTTGGTAAAATGACTGGTGGAGCAGGAGTTAAAGTTGCGCACGGTGGATTGGCACATCCCGCATTGGGGTTGGTGAAACCAGTTCCAAAATTACCGCCAGAAGCTGTCACTCTAAGCGATTGAGGGACTCCGATGATCGAAATATCATTGTCGATACCAGTAATTGAAAAATTTACGAGATCGCCTGCTTGAACTGTTGTTGTATAGCTTGGGAGACTCGTAATTGGATCGATAAATGGAGCATCAATGATTGGCGGATTGTTAATTGGACAGCCTATAACGACTACTTGGATTTCTCTGAAAATTTCTGCCACAAGTTGCCCACATTTGTAGGCTTTTACGTTCACGACCGTCACATAATTTCCTGTTTGAATTGGAGTAAATCCTATTTCACCAGTTTGAGAATTCAGTGAAACGGGGATTGGCCCAAATGGAGCTAAAGGACTAAAACCAGGTGAATAAATCAATGTTGGCGGCGTGGTTGAAGTATAAGCTGCGCCTTGCAAATAATCTAATGAAGGTGCGAATGAGTACACCAATGAATCTTGGTCAACATCGTAAGCATTGTGGTTGTATACAAAGGGATTGGTACTGCAGATTACCACCGAAGGAACTTGAGCAAAAACGGGTGAAGAATCGAAACACGGAGATTCATTGATTCCGTTGTATGGATACATGATCGCTCTGAGAGTAAAGCCCAAAGCAGGCGACGGATCGAAGCTCAGGTTGTCAATTGCTAAATTCCTGCAGCATTCATCGTATGTGAAAATCCAGCCTTGAGGCGGCGGTATTCCAGGTAAACTAACTGGACTCGATCTTAAAATAATTTCTTGCACTTCACCTGCATCAGGATCTGGACCACCGCAAGTTATGGATGGTCCTGAACCATTACAAACAGGTGAAATATCGGTTGATGAAACCAAGTTCAACGCTATCGAAGTTATCGTTGGATGGTTATGTACTCTAAGTGCAATAGGTAAAGCCAGTTGGTTTCCGTTACAATCGCGGTAAAGTTTAAGCGTAAAAATATAGGTTCCATTCCCTTGGCAAGCCCATGTGATTTCTCCTCCCATCAAGTGTGTAGCATTTGATGAAAGTGGCATCAAAAATAAAATGGTGATTAGGATAAATCTCAAAAACATATACATGCCTCCGTAAATTTATAAAATTGAATGAATAGTCGATTGATTTTTTTCTCTTGAAAGCATATTGGATTATTTTTGAATAACTTAGCCTGTTGCAGAATTTGAAAATCGCTTGAAAATGAAACACCTGTACAAATTAGTCTGTTTGATAATTACCCTATTATTAGTAGTTTCCAAAGATGCTTCATCGCAAACTATATTGGTTTATTCGGAAGATTTTGAAAATGGACCTGGCAGTTTTGTGCTGAATACAGGGTCGGTTGGTGATTCAATTGGAACTAATCAATGGATTGTAAACAATGAATACAATGGGCAACCCAATTATCCGAATACAATTTCACAAGACAGTACTGTTGGAGGCTTAATTAATTTCGCTCCGTTTTCGAATTATCTGCATATCCATGACAGTGAGGCTTTGGCATCAAATGGAATTGGGAATTCGAATTTCAACACTAATACAACTTCCGATAACTTCACTGAAACTGGAAATTTCTGTACGCTAGGTTTAGATAGCGTTCGAATTGCATTTTATTTTAATTGTATAGGAAATTCTGGGGCTTATGCAGAATTGTGGTACCAAGCTGATAATGGGCCTTGGACTCAAATGCCGGGTGGAACATTTAACAATACATCCCAGTGGAATTACGCTGAATTTTATGATCCAAACTTGAACAATAAAAACGATTTAAAATTTGGATTTCGTTGGATAAATGGAAATGGTTCTGAAGCTCCAACTGCAGCTATGGGTGTTGATGGAATTCGAATTGTTGGGGTTTATTCGCCCGATTTATACAATGTTCGAATTGAATTGGATAGCATTACACCAAACCCTGTATGTAAAGGTGATGGAGTTTTGTTATTTTTTAATAATCCGGTTCCATTGTGCGGAACAGGCTTTTACGAAGTACAATTGTCTAATCAATTTGAAAGCTTTGGAGTGCCTACCTCTTTGGGTATTTTTCAATTAAACAATGAAAATACAAATCCACTTTTATTTACACTTCCATTTCCGACTACATTAAATAATTCTCCTTGTTATCGGATCAGAGTTGTTCGTGTTGATATTACGCCATTCATTGTTTCAGATACTTCCATTTGTATTGAGGTAATTGATTGTCCGAATATCATTTCCACACTACAACCGGCAGTATTGTCGAACCCATTAGACACAATATGTATTGGCAGTGTAATCGACGTGCCTTTTTATTCAGAGGGTGTTTACGTTAACAACACCTACGTAGCTCAACTCTCCGATTCTACAGGACTTTTCCCATTAAATCCGAATGTGATTGGATTTATCACAGACAATACAGAATATCCACCCGGAACAATTCCTCGTGGAAATGTACCAGGATTAATTCGCGTTCAAAACCAACCAATTCCTCCAGGATGTAATTACTACATTAGAGTGGTGGCAAGCAATCCAAGTACAATTGGATCAGTTTATGGCCCATTTTGTATTCGAGAATGCGACATCGAAACAAACAACAAACTTGATATTAGTGTTTGCCTTACCGATGTTGTTGGCGCCGACACTTCATTAACAGTAGAAATTGCTCAATACGATCCTCCGGCTTCTTATATCGACCCGAATGAATTTCAAATTCAATTGCTAGATTTTCAAACATTTGGTGTAATTAATACAGGCGTTGTAGGAACAGTACAAGCTGTTAATGACACAATTGTATCCTTAACAATCCCGCCATTGCCACAATTGTTTACCATTGGAATTATTCCTGGCAATTACTACATGCGTGTAGTTGCAACCAATAGCACACAACCTTGGGATACCTTAGGAACATTGATTCGACTAACGGTTGGAGCGCCTAATCCAAGCCCACTGTCTATTCAAATTGCTGATCAAAATAATTTCTTTTTACCTGTTGCTTTTGATGGGGATACAACCATTTGCTTAAATGAAGCGATTTACTTTTTCGTAAGCCCTTACAATTCTCAATCATCCTATATTTGGGGATTAAACAACGATGCCAATTTCTTTGAAGGGGGCCCATACAACCCAATTTTATTTAATTCATTGGGTAATTATAATTTGTCGGTAACCGAAACAAATTTCGGATGTGTTGGACCTGGTTCAGCACCAACAACCATTACAGTTCTAGGGCCGCCAAATGTAACAATTGTTGGTCCAGGCCAAGTTTGTGCAGGCGATTCGGCACTTTTTAATGTTCAGTTAAACGAAGGAACCTATTATTCATGGGATGTAAATCCTGGAGAAGTTGTTGACACGTTATCGAATCAAGCAGAATTGGCTTTCCCAACAAGTGGAACAGCAGTTATATCAATTTCAGCAGTAAATGAATGTGGAAATGCGGTGAATAATCGAAATGTATTTGTTCGCCAGCCTCCACAAGTAGAATTAGGTAACGATACAACAATTTGTGGTGATGCTGAATTCTTGTTTGAGAGTCCAACGGGGCCGAACTATACCTACAATTGGGCTGAAAACGGCAACAATGTTTCTAATCAATCAACTCATACATTGATTGCAGACACCACAATTACCTTACGTTTAAGAGTAACCAATTATGGAAGTTTGGCTTGTGAAACGATTGATTCAATTACCGTAAATGTTGAAAAACCTGATTCGGGTATTGTTCGTCTTTTTGAAATTTGTGAAGGTGAATCTGTAGTTCTAAAGCCCGACACAACAGCCGATAGTTATACATGGAACACCGGTGATATTACTTCCGAAATCAACGCTCAAGACACAGGTTGGTATTATGTAACGATGTATTTCAACAATGAGATTTGTCCTTTGATAGATTCTTTTCAAGTAAAAATTAAAGTTTGTTATCAGCCATTAATTTTGGTAAATGTTTATTCTCCAAATGGCGATGGTATAAACGACAATTGGGTTGCCAAACAGACCTATCAATATGAAGAATTTAGTTTGGTCATTTTTAATCGCTGGGGACAAAAAGTATTTGAATCTACCGATCCGTTTTTCAAATGGGATGGTACGAACTTAAATGGCAATGATGTGCCAGATGGAACCTATTTTTACATAGCACGCTTGAAGCATTTCGAAAATTCTGATGAACAAAAAGGAACAGTGACCTTGCTTAGATAATTATGGAGCATCACTTTAATATCAATGGTGAGTCCTTTTTAATTAGTGACGATAAATTGCTTTTAGATGTTGAAACTATTCATGATTATCTATGCGGAGAGTCTTATTGGAGCGAGGGAATTCCATTAAAAACGGTACGGAATTCAATTGAGCATTCACTTTGTATTGGAGTTTTTCATCAAAACCAAACTATAGGATTTGCAAGAGTAGTTAGCGATTTTAGCACATTCGCCTATTTGTGCGATGTTTTTGTACTAAATAAATTTCAAGGCAGAGGAATTTCTAAGCAGCTAATGTCATTTGTTATGCATCATCCAAATTTGAATGGATTAAGAAGATGGATGCTCATGACCAAGGATGCACATGGTTTGTATTCACAATTTGGTTGGCAGCAATTGGGTGCACCAGACAAGGCAATGGAGATTAATTTTCCGAATATTTATCAAAAAAATAATTGATAAAGTATTTACTTTTTCATGTTGCTTAAATAAACAGCCTTCAAAGGAATTTCCAATACAACTTCAGAGCGGTATGGGGTATTGCCTTGGGTGGCAGGACTAAAAACCAATGCTGAAATTGCAGATACAAGCTGATCATCAATTCCAAAACCAACCTTTCCAATAGAATAAGCACCTTGAATTTTTCCATCAAAGTTCACTTGAAATCCAATCATTGCGTTTCCAGCTAAATTAGCATCAACAGCAGCTTGAGGAATTTGGATGTTTTTGTATAAATAATGGAATAGAGAATCTTCGCCTGCTGCAAAAAATGCTTCATGGTTTGCGACATCAAAATTCACATTGTAATTGAGGCCAGGTTCTAACTTTTTTTGCTCAATATCTTTATTTTCTGGCTTAAAACCAGTTGAACTATTGTTTTCTGTTTGAGCAGTCAATAAACCAGATAACAAAAGGAATAAAATATTTAAAATGACAAGCTTCATAAAATCAATTATTTATTTGATGGATTGAATTTAATTCGAAATTTCTTGGCTCACTTTTTACCGCGAACCATGCGTTCAAGTACATCCCACATTTCAGAAGGAATAACATCAAGATTGTTGAATTCTCCCCCACCCTGAAGCCATTCACCACCATCAATGGTTACAACTTCTCCGTTCACATATCCTGAAAAATCCGACATTAAATAAGCTGCAAGATTTGCAAGTTCTTCATGATTACCGAATCTTCTCAGAGGAATCCTTTGCAAAGGATCGAGTTTTTTGCTTAATTCTTCTGGAAACAATCGACTCCAAGCTCCTTCAGTTGGAAAAGGCCCAGGTGCAATTGCGTTCGATCGAATGCCATATTTCGCCCATTCTACAGCAAGACTTCGGGTCATTGCAAGAACACCAGCTTTAGAAATAGCAGATGGAACAACAAAGCCAGAGCCTGTCCAAGAATAGGTTGTAACGATATTGAGGAATACCCCAGGAATTTTTTCTTCGATCCATTTTTTTCCAACACTTAATGTGCAGTTGTACGAACCTTTTAAAACAATATCAACGATTGTATCGAATGCTTTGTGACTTAATCTTTCAGTAGGACTAATAAAATTTCCAGCCGCATTGTTTAACCAAGCATTTACATTTCCAAAAGTGTCCCACGCTTTTTGCAAAGCAGCTTCAACTTCATTCACTTTTCTAACATCGCAAACGGCATACGCTATTTTTCCATTTCCAATTTTTGCAAGTTCTTCACAAGTATTTTTAAGCACATCTTCCTTTCGAGAAGTGATGAGTACATTGGCTCCACATTGCAGAAACATGGCAGTCATTGATTTTCCCAATCCGGTTCCGCCGCCTGTTACAACGATATTCTTGCCTTTGAGGGCATCAGGACCTAGCATTTGTTTAAACGGTAGATTTGTAGACATATCTTGGCATCATGTTTGAAAAACAAACCTAAGAAAATAGAACCATATTGAACCATGAAATACACGATCATTTGCATTATACTTTTCTTATCATTTCAGATAAAAGCACAAAACGCGTCCTTAAACATTTCACTGAACGATAGCAGTTTATTTATATCAGAACTAAACGGAATTGCCTACAATGATCCATCAACTGAAATGAATTTTCATGGATTAAACGCTGGAAAGCAAAAATTAAAAATTGTAAAGCTGATGAAGCTTGGAAATTCTGAAGTTCAGAAGCCTGTGTTTGAAGGAATTATTGATATAGCGGTTAATCGCACAACACAAGCGATTATTGACCCAATGAATCAATTTAAAGTGATCAATATATTGCCACTCGAACCTAAAAAAGAAAATTACTCAGGTAGTTCTTATTATTGGATTCCAGATGCTCGGAGAATCGAGAAAAACCAACAACCCATTACCAACCAGCAAGGAATGAATGACAACCAATTTGGTGGAATGCTGGAAAACTTAAAAGAAATTAGAAATGAAAATGATCGATATCAATCAGCCATTGGATTGGTTTCAATTAGTACAATCAGTTGCAACCAATTAGCTGAGATGATGCTCACCTTCCAAGATGAAGATTACAGAGTGCGCTTGGCAGATCGAGGGCAGGAATTTGTAGGTGATCCACAGAATTTCAGTGTAGTATACAATGCGTTACGTTATCCATCTTCGGTAAGAAGAGTTCAGCGGAAAACGAACTAATTAAGAAATCGAATTTCTCACTCTTTCGGTGTAAGCGCGCAAAGCAGTTCTCAGATCTGAGCCTTGCGTTTCCATATCAGAGAGAATTTGAATAGCCGCAATCACATGCGTTAATTGCTCCCCTTCATCTTCTCCTTCTATTTCAATAGCGGGAACTTCCTCATTTAGAATTGCATCTTCTGCTTTACGCAATTCATCAATTTTCTGGGTTTCAGCCAGTTTTTTAATCACTGCTAATTTCATTTCAAACCCTCCAACATGTTAACAACTGCTTCTTCTTTAGAGGCAGCTTTTCCTTGAACTAACTCACCATTATGAAAGACAGCGAAAAAAGGAAGATTGTCGACATTGGCAACTTTACGCGCTCCTTCATTTTCTTCAGCATTTACATCAAGAAAAACAATGCCTTGAAAACGTTCATCTTCAGAAAGCCTTCTATATTTGGGAGAAATGAGTTTACAGTTACCACACCAGTCGGCATAATACTTCACGATAACTTTTGAATTGTCTGAAATTATCTTGCTGAAATCAGCATCAGTACTTGTTAAAACTGCCATAAATGTTGTTTTAGTTAAACGACAAATGAAAATTAATTTTGTTTAATGCGGAAGCTTTTTGGCTTCATTCCAATAGAAATCCATTTCTTCTAAAGTCATGTCTGACAATGACTTTCCAGATTTATTCACTTCCGATTCCAAATAGTTGAAACGAGCGATGAATTTACGGTTTGTTTTTTCGAGCGCATCCTCAGGATTAATATTTCTGAATCGAGCATAATTGATCAAAGAAAACAAAACATCGCCAAATTCAGCTTCCATTTTGAGTTGGTCTCCGTTCGCAACTTCATGCTTAAATTCAAGCAATTCCTCATTGACCTTATCCCAAACTTGCTCTTCATGATCCCAATCAAAACCAACACCTCGAGCCTTTTCTTGGATTCGAACTGCTTTGATCATTGCAGGAAGCGAAACTGGCACTCCAGCCAAAACTGACTTATTGCCTTCTTTTAGCTTGATTTTTTCCCAATTTTCCTTTACTTCTTTTTCGTCTTTCACCTTCACATCTCCATAAATGTGAGGATGTCGGATAACCAATTTATCGCAGAGTTTATGAATCAGTGAACTCATGTCGAAATCCTGAGTTTCGGAGCCTATTCTCGCATAAAAAACGATATGAAGCAATACGTCACCCAATTCTTTTTCGATCTCCTTTCTATCACCCGACAAAATAGCGTCAGATAGTTCGTAGGTTTCTTCTATGGTGAGATGTCGCAAAGATTCAAGCGTTTGCTTCATATCCCAAGGACATTGTTCACGCAATTCATCCATGATTTGGAGCAACCTGCTAAAAGCAGCTAATTTTTCTTCAAGGCTATGCATTCTTTGCTGTTTTGCTGCAAATATAGTGATTCGACAGGCTTTTAAAAGGCAATATTTGGTCGAGATTTCCACTAAAAATCGCATAATGAATTGTTTTGTAATTCAATTGAAATTCATTTGCTTTACCATTCCGATGATTAAACATTTGGTTAAAGACAAATCTAAAAGCACGAGATTGAAATTTCGAAATATTTCAATCACCTTTGCTTGTATTGTTCTAGCATTTTGCGGAAGCATTCATGCACAAATGTCGGTATTCCCCAAAGCATTTGGAATCAGAGCAGGTTATGGCTTTATTGTGCCTCACAGTTCAAGTGTAGAGCCACTTATTAATGGCCATATTTCATCATTTGAATTGAATTATCGTTACAATTTTTCAGGTGTGAAAGAATGGGAGAAAACATACCGATATCCTTATTCAGGTATTGCATTCCATTACATGAATTTCAACAATGATAAAACAGGAAGTGCTATTTCAGTAATGCCGTATTTCGCATTTCCATTGAAAAAAAACAAAATCTTGGATGCTCATTTTCGAGTTGCCACTGGAATCGCTTATATCACTAGAAAATTCGATCTACTTGAGAATCGAAAGAATTTAATGATTGGTTCTAATTTAAATGCAGCTGTTGATTTGTTGTTGCAAGCGAATTGGAAGATAGACAGGAAAATTCATTTGTTAACAGGAATCTCACTCACGCATTTTTCGAATGGCGCTTTTTCTGTGCCCAATACTGGAATTAACGTGTTGAGTGTCAACTCGGGCTTAACGATTAATATTGGTCAACCAGTCGCAGTAAATCACAACAAGTTTCCAATTCTTCGAAGGTCGCTTAAATGGCTTGTTTGGGGCGGATTTTGGCTAAAGGAAGTTGATCAAGTTGGCGGTGCAAAATTCGGAGCTGGAACCATTTCAGTGAATGCCTTAAAACGATATTCTATGAAAGGCTCTTTCGGTGGAGGAGTTGATTTGATGTATGATCGATCGATGCTAAAACGTAAACCAGAACTTGGAGCCCCCATTCGCGCAGGATTAACATTTGCTTATGAAATTCACATTGGCAAAATGAGCATTCCTATTCAACAAGGGATTTATGTCTTCGATATGTTCAAGAAAGACACATTTTTTTACCAAAGAATTGGATGGAGATATCACATCAACAAAGAATTTATCGCACAATTCACTTTAAAATCGCATCTTTTTGTTGCCGATTATGCTGAACTAGGAATTGGATATACATTTAAACAATGAGGTCGTTTTTAATCATATTAGCCATCACAGTATTTATGTTTTCATGTAAAAAAGAAAACATGGGTGATTGTTTTAAATCTACCGGCTTAGTTCAAAGAGAAGTAAGAATTACAGAACCATTCGATAGCTTAGTTATTCATAAAAGAATGAATTTAATTCTTATCGAAGACTCGATCGATTTTGTTGAAATAGAAGCTGGAAATAAATTGCTAGAAAATATCATATCAGAAAATAAATTCGGAACATTAACCATCGAAAATACCAATACTTGCAATTGGGTTAGGAGCTATAAAATTCCAGTGAATATTTATTTGCATTATACGAAGCTTCAGAAAATACTTGTTTTAGGAAGTTCCCAAATTTCAAACACCGACAGTTTACAAAGAGATTCAATGTCTATCGAACTCAGAGACGCTGCTGGAGATGTGAATTTAACTGTTTCAAATAAGTATTTATTTATTGCTCAGCACACAGGTGCAAGTGATGTTACAATTAAAGGCAGAACAATCGATTTATCGGTGTATAGTTCCGATTTAGGTTATGGTGATTATTTAAAATTAGCTGCCGAAAATGTATTTGCAGAATCTAATTCTGTTGCAGACAATTATTTCAATGCATCCGAAACCATCCGTTTGATTACGAGAAACAAAGGGAGCATCTACTACACTGGAGAAGCTGAGGTACTTCTAAAAGACCGTAAAGGCGAAGGAACTATTTCAAGGATTTATTGACCTAAAGTTGGGCCTTGTAAACAAACCAATGATCAGGCGATTTTGGAATTTCTTGATCCACTTCAAACAATCCAAATACAGTTGATCCACTGCCTGTCATTGCAGTATAAATTGCCCCAGAATTATCTAATAAATCAATGGCACTTTGAATTTCTGGGTGCTTGATGCAAGCAGGCTTTTCAAAATCATTGGTCAATTTCCCCTTCCACGTTGATACTGGATGCTGCATAACTTCGATCAACTCAAATTGCGGCTCACTTGGAGTAATCATTGCAAATGCCTCAGCGGTAGAGATATGAATTCCAGGATTGATTAAAATGATCGTCCACCCGCTGAGATCAAGCGAAATTTCCTTTAACACCTCACCCCTACCTTCTACATAACAAGCAGAATCATGCAAAAAGAACGGGCAGTCGCTTCCGAGTTTGAGCGTTATCTCATACAATTCGTTGTGCGATAATGGATTGTCCATGAGTTCATTTAAAACCCTCAGCATCCATGTTCCATCGGAGGAACCGCCTCCCATGCCAGCGCCCATGGGTATGTTTTTGTGAAGATGTACGCGCATCCCCGGCAGGGAAACAACCTCGCCGAACATACCAGCAGCCCTCAGAATCAGGTTTGAATTCGTATTTCCAGGGATTGGAATTCCACTGCATGTGAAGGTTAATTCACCGGGTGCCAAATTTGGGTCGATAACAACTTCCAATGCATCGCGAAGATTCACCGAAAAAAAGATGCTTTGTAGGTTATGGAAGCCATCTAACCGCTTGCCGGTGATGTTCAAACCTAGGTTTATCTTGGCTGGAGGAAAAACAATCATTCAATATATTGTTGATATTCTGATACTTGCAATTTTACCGCTGTAATTTTGCACTTCGAAATTAAGCTATCCGGATGAATGCGTAAATTGCACCCCTTGTAAAAGTATCAAATATGACGTTTCTGGAATTCGAAAAACCCATCAGTGATCTGTTCGAACAATTGCAAGAAGCCCACGAATTGGCTGAAAAAAGCGGTGTTGACATGGTTCCTGCAATCAACGAACTCGAGCGTAAAATTCAGGAAGCCCGCAAGTCAATCTATAGTCAATTAACACCTTGGCAGCGGGTTCAAGTGAGTCGTCATCCAGATCGACCATATGCTTTATCGTATATTAACTATCTCACCGATGGGAATTTTCATGAATTACATGGGGATCGCACGGTGAAAGACGACAAAGCCATGATCGGTGGTTTGGGCTGTGTGGATGGAAAATCGGTGATGTTTATCGGCCAACAGAAAGGTGCAAATACAAAACAACGTCAATTCAGAAATTTCGGCATGGCCAATCCTGAAGGCTATAGAAAAGCACTGAGATTGATGAAGTTAGCCGAAAAATTCGATGTGCCTGTCGTTACCATTATCGATACACCTGGCGCATTTCCTGGACTTGAGGCTGAAGAGCGCGGTCAAGGAGAAGCGATTGCTCGAAACCTCTTCGAAATGACCAAATTACGTGTTCCTATTATTTGCATCATCATTGGTGAAGGTGCATCTGGCGGTGCATTGGGAATTGGGATTGGAGACAAGGTGTTGATGCTAGAAAACACTTGGTATTCGGTTATTTCACCAGAATCTTGCTCATCGATTCTTTGGAGGAGTTGGGATTTTAAAGAGAAAGCATCCACCTGTTTGAAGCTTACAGCTGAAGATATGATGCAAAATAAACTGATTGATGGTGTAATTCCGGAACCAATCGGTGGAGCGCATACCAATTACAATGAGATCTTCAAAACGGTAAAAACTGAGGTGCTAAAACATCTAGAGAAATTATCGAAGATGAAGCCAGAAAAGCGCGTTGAGGGGAGAATTAAAAAATTCTCTGATATGGGATCTTTTATCGAAAAGTAGGAATTACTGAATGCCGAATACTTGGTTCCGTTTTAAGCAGTTCACGGTACACCAAGATCGATGCGCCATGAAAGTTGGCACCGACGGTGTTTTGTTGGGCGCATGGGTGAAGCCTCCAAAGCAAGGTTTAATCTTTGATTTCGGCACAGGAACAGGCTTGATTGCCTTGATGCTTGCACAAAGATCTGAAGCTCAAATTATTGCTTTCGAATCGAATCAATCTGCAGCTGAACAAGCGCAAGACAACTTCAATGGATCACCATGGGCAGAAAGGATTACGGCTAAGCAAGCAGATATTTTTCAATGCACTGAACCAGCAGATAAGGCTGACTTGATTGTTTGCAATCCACCTTTTCATCAAAGCCATGTTGTGCCCGACAAGGAAGCGAGGAAACAAGCGCGCCACCACGATTTACCATTAAGTTTATGGTTCGAAAAAGCATATCAATTGAGCAAGACTGATGGAAAAGCGGCATTCATTTTTCCATTTGAACGCTATGAAGAATTAAAAACCGAAATTGAATCTGCTGGTTGGTTTATTGAAAATCACACCAAAGTAATTTCATCTCCAGAGAAAACACCTGTTAGGAGCTTGGTACTACTATGTAAAGCCCCAATAGAAAGAACTGATTTCACCTTTTGTATTGAAAATGGTGAGCGAGGAAAATACCACAATGACTTTATCGAAATTGCAAAAGCCTATTATCTGGCAATGCCCGATTAATTTACTTTTTTCTTAATTGAAATATCCTGCGTTGTTTTCACTGAAAGGGGAATATTCGCTCCAAACATTTTCATGGAACCTTTCATTTGGGTCACCATTTTATTTTGAATTGGCAAGCCAGATTTTGAATCCAATTTAACTTCCGAAGTAACTTCACCAGATAAATCCATCATCTTCACCATCATTGCCATCATTCCTTTGGCGTTCTTGTTAATTGAAACGGTACCTTTTGATGTTAATGTGGTAATGTTTTCATCCGATTTAATCACCTTGTAATTACTTTCCATCACTACAGGATAACTTGAGGAAAATGCATCTGATTTATAGGTCCATTCCGATCCTGCAGTAGTTTTCCCTTCAGGAAGAATAACAAACAGTGATTGAATTCCTGCTTTTTGTGTTTCAATCGACAATTGATCAATCGCCATTTTCATGATAGGATTTTCATCTGCTAGTTTCTTTAATTCTGCTTCATACTCTGCAGAAGAACAATTCAAAACTTCCCCGCGGGTATTCATGGTCACATCGAATGGTTTCTTCAGCATCAACGACATCGATTTATATGATTCAAAGGCCTCCTCAGACAATACCGAATCTGGCTGATCTGTATCTATCGTGTATGAAGTTTCAGTAGGTGCAGCCATTTCCACTTGCTGAACAATGCGATTGTACATCAATTGAAATTTAAACTTATCATCCGATGTTACTTCCTTTACTTCAATGTTTCCATATTGAATCATTTCAGTATTCATTTTCATCCTAGTCCCCATGCTGGTTTGATCCATTTCATTCAAGGTTTTCATTTCAAGTTCATAAACATCGCCTTGTTTCATTTGAATTTTCAGAGACGCATTGTTTTCAGAACAAGAATTGAAAAGCAGTGTTAATGCCAGCAGAACGGGAGCAATTAGTTTCATTTTATATAAATTTTAGTTCGACGAAGGTATTGAATTAACTCATCCAATAAACTCATTTTAATTCATAAGATTATGCAATTATTTATCGAATCTAATTAATTCGATGTGCCAATTAAATCAATATTTATTGGAGCGTGGTGTATTCTTAATTCGAAGAGTTCCTTTTAATAAAATCAACACTTAAATGTTTTAGCAATTGACCAGAAGGTCCATACATGGGATATTCGAAGCTGTGTGTAGCCCAAGGTAATTCGACAAATTGAACAGAATTACTTTGAATATTCCATGCTTCCACAAATTCAATTGATTGTTTTACTGGAACTATAAGATCTTTGCTGCCATGTATTAACAATAGCGACGGTAAATCCTGATGAATTTGATGAATAGGTGAAATTGCATTTAAACTATTTGAACCTTTATAAACAGCAGTAATCTTCTGCATATCGGTGGTACTTTCAAAAGGCTTCGAGAAATCTGTTATTGGGTAAAGTGCAATTACACCATTAAATTTTATTTCTGAATTAATTAAAGCAGTGGAAATTGCTAATGTTCCTCCTGCCGAAGAGCCAGCGATGAAAATAGAACTTGTATCTACTAGCCTTTTAGAGAATTCTATTTTCAAGTCTTGGATAGAAAGTGCAATCTCATCCGATTGCATTGGAAATGTGGCTTCGGGAGCCAATTGATAAGCCAATGAAGCTACTGCAATTCCTTGCTCTGATAAAGCGGATGCCCAACCGTGCATCCAATTCGGAGCTCCTTGATAAAAACCACCACCATGCAGCAAAAAAACTATAGCTGTGGTTTTATCAACCTGTTTGGGTATATAAACTAGCGATTGTAGATTGGAATTTCTGGGTGAAGAATAACTATAATATTCAGCCTGATCTGAATAAGCAGTTAACCATTGATAAAAACTAAATCCTTCAGGAATGCTTGATTTTTTCAACAATTGCTGGTGCATGCGACCACTTGATATCAGTGGCCAACTGAGGAGCATTGATGCACAAAGAGGAACTAAAAAAAGCCAAGCACCGAAACGAAGGTTCCTCCAAGCTGGCCAAATCATCAATAAAATAAGTAAAATCCATGCGATCCGACCATTTTCGATTGCATGAAGATTTAACCAAAGCCAGCTATCTTTTTCTAAGATAAACAGCGTTAAACAGGCATAGACTAGTAAAAACAAAGAAGCCAGACACCACAAGATGACTGGCCACTTTCTACCGGTAAAACCGGGGATAAAAATCATTTCACTTCGATCGTCTGACGTGCTCCATTGGCGCCTGCATCAGGAGGACAATGGCTTTCAATTTGAGGTGTCGTGCTGTGAAGACTGATTTGGTATGAACCTGGAAATTCGTAAACATGTTCAACTGTCTCAGTTTTAGTAACACTGTCTTTGCCATCACCAAAATTCCAGTGATACAAATCAATGCCTTCACTGCAAGATGCATTAAAGGTTACACGAGTACCAGCAGATGGCTCACGATCGGAAACAGTGAAGCAATAACGTTCAACTTCGCTTTCGCAAGAAGTTAGAGCAAGCCCAATAAAAATAAGGCCTGTAGGAAGTAAGAGTTTGTTACGCATAATTCTGCTTAGATTGATGTTCAAATATAGTTAAACTGATTTTATAAAAAAATATTTCACAAGGATCATTCCAAATTTTCCCTTACTACCAAAATCAATTTCGATTGTTCATCTAAGATAACTTAAAAATTATGTCATCAATATCTTTAACTAAATAAATTATAAACCTTTACTTAAAAAGTCTACAAGCTTCTACGGCTATATTCCAACGCTGATAAAGTGAATCAGCACTGCCAACTTCACAGCTTGGTGAAAATACCTTGTCAACCTTTCGCATGTGATGAATCTCTTCCAAATCTTTCCACACACCCGAATGTAAACCAGCAAGGAAAGCAGCACCCAAGGCTGTCGACTCTGTATTTTGCGGCCTATTCACTTTGCACTGCAATTGATTGGCTTGAAATTGCATCAGCAAATTATTGTTTGCAGCGCCACCATCAACAAACACTTCTTGAATTGGAAGATCTGATTCCATTTGCATCAATTGCATAACATCGCGTGTTTGAAAAGCCATTGATTCGAGAACGGCTCGTGTTAAATGGGCTTTTGTACTTCCTCTTGTAAGACCGAAAAATGCACCTCGGGCATCTTGATCCCAATATGGCGCTCCCAAACCAACGAATGCAGGAACAAAATAAACACCACCATTGTCGTCTACCATAGCCGCAATTGGTTCACTATCTGATGCCGTAGGCAAAAAACCTAATTGATCTCTAATCCACTGGACCGCCGAACCCGCAACAAAAACGCTTCCTTCCAGTGCATAAGTTATTTCTCCTTGAATTCTCCAAGCAACTGTTGTGAGTAAGCCATTGTGACTAATCACCGGCTTTTGTCCGATGTTCATCAACATGAAACAACCGGTTCCGTATGTGTTCTTTACTAATCCTGGCGTAAAACAAGTTTGTCCGAATAACGCCGCTTGTTGATCTCCTGCATCACCAGTTATCGGCAATTCTTTACCGCAATACTGCTCATTTATCGATCCAAAATCTGCACAAGTATCCAAAACGATGGGCAACATAGATTGAGGAATTCCGAATGCTTCGAGCAGTTCTTGATCCCACTGCATCTTGAAAATATCAAAAAGCATGGTACGACTTGCATTAGAAACATCGGTTGCATGGATCTTTCCTGAACTCAATTTCCACATCAACCAAGTATCAATTGTGCCAAACAACAGATCTCCATTTAAAGCCATATTTGAGGCACCTTCTACATGCTTTAAAATCCAAGTAATTTTGCTGGCAGAAAAATATGCATCTGGCACTAAACCAGTTTTCTGTTGAATAAAATCAATTCCGAATTCCTGTATCCAATTTTTAATGATTTCCTCAGACTGGCGACTTTGCCAAACAATGGCAGGGTAAATTGGGATGCCAGTATGTTTATTCCAAACTACTGTTGTTTCTCTTTGATTGGTAATCCCAACTGAAACGATATCTTGAATATTGACCTTGGAAGATTCAATACACTTCTTCAATGAATGAACTACAGAATCAAATATTTCAATCGGATCGTGAAGCACAAAACCTGGATTGGGGAAATATTGAGGAAATTCTTGCTGAGCTGAAGAAACTACATCACCCAATTGGTTCACTAGAATGACTCTCGAACTCGTTGTTCCTTGGTCGATTGATAAAACAAACTTCATCGTATAAAATCAGTTGGTCAAATAAAGATAAAATCTGCTTACCGAAAGTTCAATATCAAACAATTGTGCCTGCAGAAAACTTGAAGGTGAATATTAATTCATCATTTGAATAAAAAACAATGAAAAAAGCATTGCCAAACCACTAAAATCGTGACATAATTTCTAGATTTACACCATGGTAAGCGCAAGGCAATTAAAATGCAGCGGGTGTAAAGAGTGGAATACTGTAAATTCTGAAACACAAAATTGTGCTTCTTGCGGAAAACCTTTAATGGAAATTTCTGAAGCAGAATTAGAAAGTCTCGAAAGAAGAAGAACAACTGGCGAGATAAAAATTCCGATCTATACAGATGATTCGTTTTTAAAGAGAAATCTGAAGCATATTTTCAATTTTGTTCAGGTGATTTTTTTAGCCATTCTTAGCTTTTTCTTATGGTTATTCGCAGCTGGACCGGGCTAGTAGGTATTTCTAAAAAGATTTTACTCCTTTTCCCTTATTGGTTTTACATTTTTCTGAGCATTTTTTTGGTGAATCGCTATTGGCTTAAACCAACTGGAAACATTTTATTAGATGGATGGCTGAATGATTTGCTTTGTGTCCCTATTCTGCTTGAATTGGTGCAGTTTTCGATGCGAATACTTCTTCGAAAAAATTACACATTGAGCACTTTTCAAATGCTTGTTTCAGTTGTTTACTGCTCTGTACTATTTGAAAGTATTCTGCCTAAATATTCATCCGCTTATCAGTCGGATTTTATTGACATCATTTGCTACACAATTGGAGGTTTTACGTGGAGTTTTTACCTAAATAAACGTCACCAATTAAATGAAATAAAATCTGAGTCTTAAAACAGATATAATTTAACTAAGAAATTCAATTAAAAAATGATTTTATGATTATTGAGATCTTCTTTCAAAAGCTCATTTTCAATTTATTGAATTTTCATCATTCGCTATTGAACATTTATTTTTGAACCTAGCTGTTGGAATATTTAGATGTTAAGTACCATTTCATAAATGACCCGAATCGGATACAATATTTTGAAAGCAATTGAAAAGATCAAATTAAAGAAATGGAGACAACTTGTAGTATTCAATATTAGTCTATTCTAGAGTGCATATTTCTTGAGCATTTACTGCTAGGTGAGACAAAAAAACTATTTTCGGCATCAAATATCCCCTTCAAAAATGTATTATCTCTTATTGAGCATTCTGACTTCTGCTGCTATCATGATCGTTTTCAAGCTATTCGATCGTTTTAAAGTCAATACATCAGATGCTATTGTGATTAATTACTGGGTAGCTGCCTCATTAAGCTTTGGGCTAGATGCCAGTGGTATTTCATTTCAAGGTGCAATATACGAGCCTTGGTTCTACAATGCTATTTTTATGGGCATATTGTTTATTACATTGTTTAATATTATTGGCATCAGTGCTCAAAAAATCGGAGTTTCTATTACTACAGTTGCCAATAAAATGTCGTTGATTATCCCAGTTTTATTCGCTGTAATTGTGCTGAATGAATCGCTCAACTGGTTGAAAATATTAGGGATTGTTATTGCACTAATGGCTGTAGTTCTCACCACTAATAATTCCAATAAACAATATATTGATAAACGTTACGCTTTTTTCCCCTTGATCGTTTTTGCAGGAAGTGGCTTTATAGATGGTTTCTTCAAATATAATGAAGTATATACATTGGGTCAAAACGGCTTAGAGCCATTCACGGGTTGGATTTTCCTAACAGCCAGTAGCATTGGAATAATTGTTTTAATAGTCAAGTTCATCAAAACAAGAAAACTACCATCCTACAAAGCAGCAATTGGTGGACTTGCACTCGGTATTCCCAATTATTTTTCTGTGTATTTCTTGCTTAAGGCATTGTCTATGAAGAATATGGAAAGCTCTGTTGTTATTCCGATTAACAATATGGCGATCGTTGGTATTGGAGCAATTGCAGGGGTATTTTTCTTCCGTGAAAAAATGAGTAAAATCAACATATTTGGTATAGCACTATGCTTTATTGCCATTGCTTTGATTGCCTTTTCTGATCAAATTGCTTAGTATTATTTATGCAAACAGATACCTATCAAACCATTGCTCAATTTGCTGAAGATACTTTTAAAGACAGGGGAAGTAAATTCATAGGCTTCGCATTTGAAGTAACAGATGAAGAAGCTGTTAAAGAGAAAATACAATACATAAAAAAATTACATCCTACCGCTCGGCATGTTTGCTATGCCTATAGAATTGATCCATTGAATGAAAAATGGCGGGCCAACGACGACGGAGAACCGGCCTCATCAGCTGGCAAACCAATCCTCAACCAAATGAAATCTGTTGGAGTTCAAAACTGCCTTGTAGCTGTAGTGAGGTATTTCGGAGGAACATTGCTTGGCGTTCCTGGACTTATCCATGCATACAAGGAAGCCGCTAATCTTGCTTTGCAGGCAGCTGGATTAAAAACGAAACTTATAACAGTGCAAATCGAAGTGGTTTGTCCATACGCTGAATCTGGCGACTTAATGAAGCTAATCAAGCAATTACAAGTCGATTACAAAAATGATTCAACCGCTGAAGGCTTCTTGCTTTCAGCTGAAATTCCATTTTCAGAAGTTGAAAAATTCCTTTCGATTGTTGAAGAAAAAGGTTGGTTGGCAAGTCGGAAATAAAGTATCAATTCATCAAACTGTGTATATTAGCCCTCTATTCCAATTGCATGTACATTCTTAAAATTAAAGGCAAAGCGAAAATTCCTGATTATATTCAAATCAGAGACGATGACTTCACCCTTAAAGCCTATTTTAGAGTAGATAGACCAGAAAAATCGCTCGAAAAAATTGGATTTGGTGATCGATTAGATGAATTCTTAAAATTGATACAAGAAATGCCATTTGGGAAAGTGATTAAAATCGAATCGAAATGAATGCTGAAGTACTAATTTCGCTGCGTGATGTAGCTGTTTTTCAGAATGATAATTTGGTTCTCGATCAAATTAATATCGAAATAAAAAAAGGCGAATTTGTTTATCTTATCGGTAAAACCGGATCTGGTAAAAGTAGCCTCATGCGAACGCTATATGCAGACCTACCGCTTGTTCAAGGTGAAGCAGATATCGTTGGTTTTAATTTGAAAGAAATTAGCAACAAGGAAATTCCATTTTTACGAAGAAAACTGGGCATTATTTTTCAAGATTTCCAATTGTTAATGGATAGAAATGTCGAAGACAATCTGCGTTTTGTACTTCAATCTACAGGATGGAAAAACCCAATTGACATCAAAGACCAAATTGATGAAGTGCTCAATAAAACTGGATTGATCACCAAAAAACACAAAATGCCTCACCAACTTTCTGGTGGTGAACAACAAAGACTTGGGATTGCACGTGCCTTAATGAACGACCCTGAAATCATTCTAGCGGATGAACCTTCAGGAAATCTCGATCCAGAAACAACTGCCGAAATCCTTCAACTATTGCTCGACATTGCGGCAAGTGGAAGAGCGGTGCTTGTTTCAACGCACGATTTAACCTTGTTCGAATTGCACCGTGCGAGAACACTCAAATGCGACGGTGGTTCAATTCTAGATTCAGATCTGCTTTAAGCGATGCTTTCTGTACTCATTCCTGTATACAGGGTTGATGTTACTCAACTTGTTACCGACTTACATTTCCAATGTTCGGAGTTAAATATTCCTTTTGAAATTCGACTTCAAGACGACTTTTCGCCTGAATCAATCCGCTCAAAAAATCGCACGCTAGTCTCGATATTTCAGGGGGTAATCTACCATGAAAACGCAGCCAATCTAGGGCGTTCCATTACCAGAAACATCTTAATGGAAGAAGCGCAATTCGAGTGGATGTACTTTTTAGATTGCGATAGCGACATTAGCCAAAATCCTTCATTGTTGAAGCAATTTTGGATTCAGAAAAACACCGAAATCCTTCTCAGTGGTGGAAGAATTTACCAAAATCAGCCACCGAAAAACCCCGAATTTTATCTTCACTGGTTGTGGGGTTCAAAAAGAGAATTGCTAGATCCTTCAAAGAGAATGATCGATCCGATCAATCATTTTTTATCGAATAATTTTTTGGTTCACCGAAGAATCACATCACAGGTAAAATTCGATCCCGCAATTCGCGGATATGGTTATGAAGACACGCTTTTTGCTGCCGAATTAATTCAAAAAGGATTTACGATCCAGCATATCGAAAATCCATTGGTTCATATTGGATTGGATGCTTTCAATGATTTCATTAGAAAAATCGAGGAATCTCTTATTAACATCCAAAAAATCGAGCAGATCTGTAATGAACGAAATCTTGCCAGTCCGCTGAAAAGCAAATTGATTAGCACCTGGAAAAAATACCGACGAATAATTCTTCCTTGGATGGCAAAACCCTTTCTACCAATCTTAAAATTAACTTTGAAAGGGCGCAATGCCAGACTATTTACATTCGATTTATATAGATTATTTTATTTGTTCAGCTTGCCTCGTTAATTGAATTTCTGAATATCTAATTTCCTAAATTACAGACATGCACTTCTACATTTATAACGCCTCCGCTGGATCTGGAAAAACTTACACTTTGGTTAAGGAATATCTGAAAATGGCAATGTCGGGTCATGGTCCTGAAGCCTTTCGGAAAATCCTTGCGATGACCTTCACCAATAAGGCAGCAACCGAAATGAAGGAACGTGTCTTGTCGACGCTTGAAAAATTGCATCGTCAAGATCCTTCCATTGCCGACCTAATGCAAACGTTGGTGAAAGAAACAGGCTTAACTGTGCCTGAAATCAGCGAAAAAGCCGATGAAATGCTAAGGGCTATTTTGCACAATTATTCAGATTTTTCGATTGGAACTATCGACAGTTTCATGCACAGAGTCGTGCGAACATTTGCCTATGATCTGCATCTTCCAGTAACTTTTTCGGTCGAATTGCAGAAAGAAAATTTGATTAAACAAGCGGTTGATGACCTGATTGATCAAGCAGGAGAAAACCCTGAAATAACGAGTATTCTCAAAGGTTTCACCGAATTTTACACCGACGAAGAAAAGGGTTTCGACATCCGCAGAGAACTTTCTGAAACAGCCAATGATTTGCTCGATGATCAGAAAGCTGAAGCCATAAAACTGCTCTCTGAAATTCAACCTGGAGAATACATCAAGCTCAGAACAGAGTTTCAAAAAACTGTTCAATTGTATGAGCAGAAAATCAGGGCTCTTGGTGACGCTGTGCTGAAACTATTAGAAAATAGAAGTATTGAAGTCAAAGCACTAGCAAGTGGCAAAAATGGAATTTATAGTTTCTTTAAGAAAACTGCTGATTTCGGAATAAAATCAAATGATCACCTCGAATTGGGTAAAAATGCCGCTAAAACAATTGAATCAGACAAATGGACCAGCGCCACTTGCAGCCCAAGTGAAAAAGATGCAATAGAATCAATCAAAGATCAATTGTATCAAGCAGTTGAAGACATTCTCATCTTACAGGCAAAAGAAGGCAAAGATTATCGACTTCGAATAATGATAAAGGATTCGCTTTTCACGATGGCGTTGATGAGTGAATTATCGAACATGATCGATAAAATCCGACAAAATGAACATTTGCTTCACATTTCCGAATTCAACAGACGTGTAGCTGAAATTGTGTTTCACGAACCTGCACCTTTCATTTTCGAAAGATTGGGCGAAAAGTATCAGCATTATCTCATCGATGAATTTCAAGACACATCGATTTTACAATGGCAAAATTTGCTTCCATTGATTCAAAATGGCTTGGCTACAAAATCTGCGTCGCTTATTGTTGGGGATGGGAAACAGGCAATCTACCGATTTCGAGGTGGAGATGTTGAGCAATTTATCCGCTTGCCGGAACCATATCCTCACAACTTGACGCCGATGCAGCTTGACCGCTACACATTGCTGAAAGCGAACCAAAAAAAACAACCACTAGAAACCAACTACAGATCATTACCAGAAATCACTAATTGGAACAACAAGATTTACAATGCATTATCAGAAAAATGGTTGACTGGCGATTTTCAAGATGTTTACAAAGACCTCAACCAGAAAAGCCCAGAAAAGAAAACTGGTGGATACGTTTCTGTAGATTTTCTTGTAGCTGATCCTGAAAATGGATTCACTCTAAGCGATGTTCAAGTTCATCGAATACTTGAAATCATTAGGCAATTGGTTGATGAAAAGCATTACGAATACAGCGACATCGCAATTCTCACACGTAACAATAAAAATGGAAGTTTCATCGCCAACAGCTTAATTGCCGAAGAGATACCCGTTATTTCGAACGAATCATTGTTGGTGGCATCTTCATCAGAAGTGCAGCTTTTATTGGCTTGGCTTAGAGTGCTAGCCGACCAAAACACTTCCGTAAATCTCTTCCATATTTGCAGCTATTTAGTTGAACGTAACAAGCTATCAATCAAAACATTGCCAGATTTAGTTACGCAATGTAGGATGGAAGAAAACGAGGTCATTGAATTGCTCTCAACTGCTAGAATATTTATAAACACCGAGAGATTACGCGCTTCATCTTTGCCAGAAGCTTGTCATTCAATTTGTAGAGCCTTCGGGTTTCATTTACAATCGAATCCATTTCTTCAGTTTTTTATGGAGGCCGTTTGGTTTGCAACCGATCAGGTAACACCCGATATCCCATCATTCCTCGAATATTGGGAAGAAAAACAAAACAAATTAAGCATTACGTTGCCTCAAAATGCCAACGCGGTGCGCATCATGACCATTCACAAATCCAAAGGACTTCAATTCCCGGTGGTGATTTTCCCTTTTGCTTTTAACGAAAAGCGCCAAGGTTCATTCGAATGGGTAAGCGACCAAAACAGACTTCCAGCGGGATTGCCGTCGGCGCGATTAAGCATAAACAATAAACTCGAACTGACCGTTTTTTCTGATCTTCTTGAATTAGAAAACAATCGATACAACCTCGATCTGATTAATTTGATGTATGTGGCAACCACTCGACCTGAAGATGCTTTGTACATTTTAAGTGAAGGAATAGAATTGAAGGAAGCTGCTGGATGGGGTAATTTCCTCAATCACTTTTGCACCAATTTAAGCAGTGAAAATCTTGTCGCGGGAAAACTATATGCATGGGGTAATGAGGCATTTTTAAACCAACGAGATAAAAAACCGAAAGTCGAAGAGGATTCAATCTTAATGAAGTATTCTATTGGTGCTTGGCAGGATAAAATCCAGATTCATAGAGAATCTAACCTGATCTGGGATCCGGAAGACCCTTCAGAAGCAGTAATACAAGGCAAATTGGTTCACCTTGCCTTGTCGTGGATAAATACCCGTGAAGATCTTCCAATGGTGAAACAAAGGCTTCTTGAGGATGGATTGTGTACCGCGCCAGAAGCTGGAAAAATCATTTCTCAAATTGAGAATTTGCTCAAACTTCCAGAATTAGAAGCTTGTTTCCTCCCGCAAAACAAACGCTATTCTGAGCGAACATTGATTCTTTCCGATGGTACTTTGTTGCGCCCCGATCGAGTGGTAGAAACAGAACACGAAACCATCGTGATAGATTACAAAACTGGTAAAGTGAAGCCTTCACACACCAAACAAATTGAAGGATACATGCAAACCTTGCAGGGAATGGGCAAAAAAACGTTGAAAGGATATTTGGTTTATCTGCATGAAAATCCCACTATTCAAACGATATCTATCTGATTTGTAGGTTCTCGAATACATGAAAACCCTAATTGGGTCGTGCAACAATGCGCATGTTCAAAGACGAAGATTTCTTTCTATTTTACAGAACTCAAATCAAACTGCCTAAAATCGAAGCATGGAAAGATTTACCGGATTACTAGGAATGATTCTGATTCTTGGAATCGCATATCTGTTCTCCAACAATCGAAAAGCCATCAACTATCGCTTGGTGCTCAGTGGAATTTCGCTCCAACTTATAATCGCCGTTTTGGTTTTGCGCATTCCACCTGTAACAAGATTCTTTCAGACCATTGGACACGGGATGGAAAAAATCGAAGAGTTTGCGCGTAAAGGTGCATCCTTTGTTTATGGAGGCATTGGTGTTCAACAAGTTGATGGCACCATCGGAAATTTTTGGGCAGGTGGATTCGTTTTCGCTTTCAATGTTACAGCTACGATCATTCTCGTTTGTGTACTTGTTGCCATTCTTTATCACCTCAACATCATGCAACGAGTGGTTTCCTTAATTGCCCGCGCCATGAATACTGTGATGAAAGTAAGTGGAGCTGAAGCACTCAGCAATGTTGCAAGTGCATTTGTTGGCCAAGTGGAAGCCCAAGTAATGATTAGACCTTATCTAAAGGGCATGACAAAAAGTGAGCTCCTCGCCTCGATGAGTGGGTCGCTTGCATGTATTGCCGGTGGAATCTTGGTTGTTTACGTAAATATGGGTGCCAAAGCAGGTTTAGATCTAGCTCCCAAATTGATTGCAGCTAGTTTGATGGCTGCTCCAGGAGCACTTGTAATCGCTAAAATCTTATTTCCTGAAACGGAAGAAAGTGAAACAATGGGCAAAGTGAAGCTCAATGTGAAAAGCCACTATGTGAACGTAATTGACGCAATCTCTCACGGTGCCGGTGATGGTTTTAAAATCGCTATGAACGTGATTGCCATGCTGATCGGCTTCATCGCTTTAATCACCATGATCGATTGGATGTTGGTACACATTGGCCATATCTTCAATCCAGACTTTAACTTGTCGCTCGATTGGATCTTTGGAAAAATATTTTACCCGATGGCTTGGGCAATGGGCGTTCCTGCGCAGGATGTGAGTTCTGTAGCAACGTTGCTCGGACAAAAACTCACAGTGAATGAGTTCGTTGCTTTCCAAAATTTAGCCAATAAATCGGTGCCTATTGTAACTGAGAAAGGTTTGTTGATTTGCTCGATTGCCATCTGTGGATTTGCAAATTTCTCCTCTGTAGGAATGCAGATTGGTGGAATCGGAGAATTGGCACCAGAACGACGAGCGGATTTGGCTCGTTTGGGATTGAAAGCATTACTTGCCGGAACACTAGCCTCTTACATGTCGGCGTGCTTGGCAGGAATGATCATCGGATAGGAAATTTACGATCAATTAATCTTTGTTGTAAATATTGAGCAGTTGCTCGGCTGCAGTTGCCACGGGAAGCTTCAAGGAAACAACTTGCTTACTGATTGTTTCGAACTGTTTTTGCACTTCTTGGTGATGGAGGAACCGATCCCATAATTCATCGCGCAAATAGTCGTGAAGCCAGTTGTTGAGTTGGTCGAGCCTGTGCTTTTCGAAAAATCCATTTGAAACGGTATGCTCTTGATAACGAGCAATCTGCTCCCAAGCTTCCGATAAGCCAGTTTTTTCAAGTGCTGAACAAAGTTGAGCCTGAGGAGTCCATCCACTTTCTTTTTCAGGCATTAGATGGAATGCGCGCACCATATCTTGACGTGCAGCTTTTGCCATGGGCAGGTTACTTCCATCAGCTTTATTCACAAGCACGATATCAGCAAGTTCAGTAATTCCACGCTTTATTCCTTGAAGTTCATCTCCAGTGCCTGCAACTGAAATCAGCACAAAAACATCCACCATTCCATGCACGGTGGTTTCGTTCTGCCCTACTCCAACTGTTTCAATTAAAATAACATCAAATCCTGATGCTTCACAGAGATAAATCGACTCACGCGTTTTCCGTGCAACACCGCCAAGATTTCCTGAACTTGGACTTGGACGGATAAATGCGTCGGGCCTAGCTGCCAATTCATGCATTCTTGTTTTATCTCCAAGGATGCTTCCTTTTCCTGTTTCTGAACTTGGATCAACCGCCAGAACGGCAACCTTGTGACCTTGTTCACATAACCAAACCCCGAAAGCTTCGATAAAGGTGCTTTTACCAGCACCCGGAACACCACTGATACCGATTCGAATAGACTTCCCAGCGCGGGGCTGGACCAATTGCAGAATTTCCTGGGCTTTTTTACGATCAGATGGGACAGAACTTTCGGTTAATGTAATGCACTGAGCAAGTGTTGAAAGACTTCCACCAATCAGGTCGTTTGCCAATTCGTTCGCTTGCAAATTCTTCGACCGAATAGCCTGAATTTCCTGAATTGCTTTTTGGTGGCGGTCTTCTTTCTTCATGTTGTTTAAAGCAATTGTTGATCGGCGAAGCTAAAGTAACCCGAATCACCAATAATAATATGATCCAACACGCGAATGTCCATCCATGTTGCAGCCTGCACGATATTTTTGGTGAGACGAAGGTCTGCATCACTTGGTTTCAAGTTTCCAGATGGATGGTTATGAAACAAAGCAATCGACGTGGCGTGCGTTTCCAATGCGTAACGAAGCATAAGCCTAACATCTGCAACTGTGCTGGTAATTCCGCCGGAAGATATTTGTCGGCATCCAATCAAACGGTTCGACTGGTTAATCGAAGCAACCCAAAATTCTTCATGCGAAAGATGCGAGATTCGATAATCCATTTGACGATAAAGATCATTCGACGATTTTATCATCGGTCTAGCAACAGCATCTGCACCTTGTCGGCGCCTACCAAGTTCTAAAGCAGCAGTTATGACTACACTTCTGGCTTCACCAATTCCTCGAATTTCTCGAAGTTGGTAGCTTGGGATTTTTGACAGCTCAACCAAGTTATTGTTTGCCCGATCAAGTACCATTCGTGCGAGATCGAGCGCACTGTATTGTCTAGTTCCCGATCCTATGAGAATGGCAAGCAGTTCGGCATCCGACAATGCAGACGGGCCTTTCTGACTTAGCTTTTCGCGCGGACGGTCATCTTCATTCCAATTCCGAATTGGTCGAAACTCATGATTTTCCATGGTTCATGTGAGCAGGAATGGTTGCTTCATAAGCTTTCAATAAATCACCGATAGCGCCGAATGATTCTTCATCAACTAAGATATCTCCAGAAGTAACTTCTCCAAGCAAAGTGAAATTCGCATCTGCAAGCGCCATGAATTCGTTAAATGCCTCAAGCTTATCAGCCGATACACTAACAATGGCACGACCTTGGGCTTCACCGAAGAGGAAACCATCTTTACGCAATTGTTCGTCGGATTGAATGTTGAAGCCCTTAGAATTTCGGAATCCTGATTCAGCAAGAGCGACAAACAATCCACCATCAGAAACATCGTGCGCTGATTCAATGAGTTGATTCGCAATCAAGCCAGAAACGGCAGTGTGCATAACCATTTCTTCATCTAAGTCGAATGCTGGTGCAGGGCTCAATTTCACATCATGGAAAGCATACAAATACTCCGAAGAATTAATGTCGTCGGATGCATTACCTATCAAGAAAATTTGATCACCCTCATTGTTGAAGGATAACCCTGTATGACGGGTTTTGTCTTCCATCAAACCAAGCATACCAATGGTTGGTGTTGGGAAAACAGGAATTGCTTGTTTCCCGCTTACAACGGTGTGGTTATAGAAACTTACGTTTCCACCCGTAACAGGAGTATCGAACGCACGGCAAGCGGCACCCATTCCTTTGATTGCACCTACAAATTGCCAGTAAACTTCTGGATTGTAAGGATTCCCAAAATTGAGACAATTGGTAATTGCCATAGGTTTTCCACCAGAACAAATGATGTTTCTTGCAGCTTCTGCTACTGCGATGGATGCTCCTTTTTCAGGGTCTGCATGAACATAACGAGAGTTGCAATCCACTGTCATTACCAGTGCTTTGTTCGAATCTTTTACTGCAACAACCGCAGCATCAGAAGGGTTATTGGTCGACATATTGGCTGTTCCAACCATCGAATCGTATTGTTGGTAAACCCAACGTTTGCTTGCGATATTGGGTTGGGCTACCATGAAACCAGCAACCGCTTTTAGGTCTTCAGGAACCGGGATCGTTGAAGCATCAAATTTCTGTGCTTCAGAAAAATATGCTGGTTCTGAGAAGTCTCTTTTATAGACAGGAGCACCACCACCTAGTACAAGGTCGTGTGCAGGAACATCAGCTTCTAATTCACCATTCATGTAGTAGCGAAGACGGTTGCCTTCAGTAACAACACCAATTACAGCATAATGAAGATCCCATTTAGCAAAAACGGCTTCCACTTCTTCTTCACGACCCTTTGTTACAACCATTAACATGCGCTCTTGGGATTCAGAAAGAAGAATCTCCCAGCCGTGCATGCCTTGCTGGCGTGTTGGCACTTTATCGAGCCAAATGTCCATACCATGTTCACCTTTAGCCGACATCTCGGATGTTGAACAGGTAATTCCAGCGGCACCCATGTCTTGCATACCGATGATTGCTCCAGTTTGAATCACTTCCAAAGTGGCTTCAAGGAGAAGTTTTTCTTGAAAAGGATCGCCTACTTGAACTGCTGGCAGGTCTTTCGCAGATTCTTCTGTAAGATCGCCTGATGCGAAAGTAGCACCATGAATTCCATCCTTTCCTGTTGATGAGCCAACGATATACACTGGATTTCCAGCACCGTACGAGGTAGCAGATGCGGTTTCACCTGCCTTCACAATACCAACCGACATGGCATTCACCAATGGATTTTGGTTGTAGCATTCGTCGAAGTAAACTTCACCACCAACAACCGGAATCCCAAAAGCATTTCCATAATCGCCGATACCTTTTACAACTCCTTTGAGCAGCCATTTGGTTCTATCTGCTTTCAAATCTCCAAAACGGAGAGAATTCAATTGAGCGATCGGTCGCGCACCCATAGTAAAAATATCGCGATTGATTCCACCAACACCAGTTGCAGCACCTTGATAAGGTTCAAGTGCAGAAGGATGGTTGTGCGACTCAATTTTAAAGGCACATCCAAGTCCATCGCCGATATCTACCAAACCAGCATTTTCTTCACCTGCTTTGGCCAACATGCAGGCTCCATCGCGTGGAAGTGTTTTTAACCAAGTAATCGAATTCTTGTATGAGCAGTGTTCACTCCACATCACAGAAAAAATACTGAGTTCAGTGAAATTGGGAGTTCTGCCTAGAATTTCGCAAATACGGATAAATTCTTCAGGTAAAAGGCCGAGTTTGCCGGCGGTTTCAACAGTGGTGAGGGTGTTTTGCTCGGTTTGCATGGTGGAAATTGAGACTGCAAACCTACAAAATTGATAAACCTGAGAAATCTGTTCTGCAAGTCAATTATAAACAAGCGTGTTAATGAAATTGAGGATAAAATTGGATAACTAATCTATCCGTTGATAGTTCTTGTATTCGCCAGGACGCCAACCCGTGATTCGCTCGATGAGCATCAAGAACTTGTATCGAAATGATAGTTTCTTCTTCGACGGATCAATTTCAACCTTCCACGATTGTGCCAAAACCCTTTCCTTCATTGGGGCTGGATGCGTTCCAGCAAACATTGCAACTGAATCAATTCCTGAATAATCGAACTGGGGTTGATCTGGAATATTTTCTTGCATCCAACGGTCGTCGTGCCAAAGCTTGTGAAAATATTGTTGTTTGGCTTGTTGCTTTTCGGGTGGTTTCACCCAACCATAATGAAATACCGATGCTTCGATTTTTCGCACATTCAACTTGCGATTTTCCTTTCTGAAGCCTTGCGCATCTTTCCAAGAATGTATACCAATGTTTGGTCGCACAATGCGGATTTCAGCTCGGTACCATTTCCTTGAATCACCTATATAGTTGTAATCGCCGTAAAAATGAACGTAGTCGAAAAGTAGACCTTCAACTTGCGCATCATTCTTCCATCGATTCATTGCATCCAAAATGGCAGGATGATACATCTCGTGGATCACCTCATCCGCTTGGATATAAAATGCCCAATCGAAGCCCGGACCAATTAAATCCATCGCTTTATCGGTTTCTACGGCCAGCACTTGTCCGCCTTTGCGCAAAGAATCATCCCAAACGCTATTGTAAATTCGAATTTTAGAAGAGCCTATCGATTCAATTACTTTTCTGGTATCATCGTCGGAATTGCCAACCAAAACCACAAATTCATCCACCACAGGAAGCACCGAAAGGATCGCTTCCACGATTGGATAATCGAACCTTTGTGCATTGCGAATGATGGTGAAACCGCAAACCCGCATTTAATAAGAAATAATTCCTGTGTAGTTAGACGGGGTAATTGAAAGCAGTTCTTGTTTCACTTCCATACTCACATCCAAGCCTGAAATGAAGGTATTTATATCTTCCAATGTAACTTCACTCTTCCCTCTGGTGAGTTCTTTCAAGGCTTCGTAAGGGTTGGGATATGCCTCACGGCGAAGAATTGTTTGGATGGCTTCTGCAACAACTGCAGCATGCTTATTCAAATCGTTTTCAATCGCTTCTTGGTTCAACAATAGTTTCGAAAGGCCACGTTGAAGCGACTGGATAGCAATTAAGCTGTGCGATACAGGCATTCCGATGTTACGCAAAACAGTAGAATCGGTTAGATCTCGCTGCAAACGGGAAACAGGAAGTTTTTCGGCTAGGAAACCAAGAATTGCATTGGCATAACTGAAGTTCCCTTCTCCATTCTCAAAGTCGATTGGATTCACTTTATGCGGCATTGCCGACGAACCAGTTTCTCCAGCCTTCACTTTCTGACGAAAATATTCCATCGAGATGTATGTCCACATATCGCGGCACAAATCAATCAAAATAGAGTGGATACGAATGAGGTTATGGCAATAGGAAGCTAATTGATCATAATGCTCAATTTGAGTAGTAGTTTGACTTCTTGTGAGCCCCACACGCTGCATGAAGCCATTAGCAAACTTAACCCAATCGAGCTTTGGAAAGGCTACATGGTGTGCATTGAAATTTCCAGTTGCTCCACCAAATTTAGCTGCCCAAACAGTTTGCTGCAGTTTAGAAAATTCCGATTCTAAGCGTTCTACGAAAACGTAAATCTCCTTACCAAGTGAAGTTGGAGACGCCGGCTGACCGTGTGTTCTTGCCAACATAGAAACAGATTTCCATTCGGTAGCAAGGCTTCTTAATTTGTTGATCAACTCTTGGATAGCAGGAAATAATACTTGCTCTGAGGCTTCTTTGAGCAACAGCGGAATCGAAGTATTGTTGATGTCTTGGGAGGTAAGTCCGAAATGAACCCATTCTCTGGAAGACGATAGTCCCATTTCGTCGAGTTTTTCTTTGATGAAATACTCTAAAGCTTTGATATCGTGATTTGTACTTTGCTCTATCTCTTTGATTTTCAAGGCATCAGCGGTAGAGAAATTTCTATACAAATCTCTTAATTTCTCAACATCTGCGGCTGTAAATAAGCCTTCACAAGGAAATCCTGGATGCGACAGCTCGATGAGGTATTCAATTTCGATGATCAGTCGATAGCGAAACAGTGCATATTCCGAAAAATAAGGGATGAATGCTGCTGTAGTCTTACTGTATCGGCCGTCGACCGGGGAAATTGCTTCAAGAGAAGTTGCCATATCTTAATTAAAGCGCAAAGAAAAGCATAATGCAGCAAAGGGCCTTGAAATGAATAAAAAAAAGGGCGATTCAATGCAGAAACGCCCTCCAAATTTGGGTAGGGTTAAATATGAATTACCTAATCTGTGCTACTTCACAATCTTTGGTAACATTTAATTGCCGAGAAACCGAGTATGTTCCGTCGATAATAAATTGGAATCGACCAGCTGGTAAACCAGTTATATCGAGTTTTAAGAGCCCGCTTACTTCTTCGATTTCTTTAAAACACATCACTTCATACCCCGTAGTGTTTAGTACTCGAACTTTTGTGGCTAACTGTGATGGATCAACTTCAAGATAAATAATGTTAAAATTCTTATCGGAAGTGTAAATCTTATCATACTTCTTCACCTTAGCAACAGGCAACTTAACTGGTGAATGATCTTTTGGGATGTAGATTGGCTCTGGAGCGTATTCGTCATCATTATATGATGACATGGCCTCAACGCTATCAATCACTTCGAATTTTACAAAATGAACCATATGAATTTCATCTTCGAAGATTTCAGAATTATCCATATCTGGCTGCGAATAAGCAAACTGACAAACGATCAAGCAAATTAAGAGTGCAATTGATTTCATGTTGATTTTGTAGATGAAAGTGCGCTAAAGTTAAAAATTCCCTTACTTCAATCGTGCCAAAATTGACTATCGAAGCAAGAATAAAATTAATGTAAAAACAAAAAGCCCGAATGAACGGGCTTTCAGAGAATTATAATGAGGTTGAAATTACTTTGCCATTACTTCGGCCATCTTCTGACCAATCTGCGCAGGAGAATCCACTACATGGATGCCACATTCGCGCATGATGCGCATTTTGGCTTCAGCTGTATCATCAGCGCCGCCAACAATTGCACCAGCGTGACCCATTCTGCGACCTGCAGGTGCTGTTTTACCAGCGATAAATCCAACAACTGGTTTGGTGCCATTTTCTTTGATCCACTCAGATGCAAGTGCTTCAAGATTTCCACCGATTTCACCGATCATAACGATTCCATCAGTTTCATCATCAGCCATCAATAGTTTAACAGCTTCAAGTGTAGTAGTTCCAATGATTGGATCTCCACCGATTCCGATAGCAGTTGAAATACCCATGCCTGCTTTTACAACTTGATCGGCAGCTTCATAAGTTAAAGTTCCTGATTTAGAAACGATACCGATTTTCCCCTTGCGGAATACAAAACCTGGCATGATACCAACTTTCGCTTCTTCTGGAGTAATTACACCAGGGCAATTTGGTCCAATCAAAGTTGAAGATCTACCGCGGAGATATTCTTTCACGTTTACCATATCGGCAACCGGAATACCTTCGGTGATACAAACGATCACTTTTATACCGGCATCTGCTGCTTCCATGATCGCATCCGCTGCAAAAGCAGGTGGAACGAAAATGATAGAAACATCAGCTCCTGTAGTATTCACTGCATCGGCAACTGTATTGAACACTGGACGATCAAGGTGTTTAGTGCCTCCTTTACCCGGAGTTACACCACCAACAACCTGAGTTCCATAGTCAATCATTTGACCTGCATGGAAAGTTCCTTCGCTGCCAGTGAAACCCTGGACGATAATTTTGCTGTTTTTATTAACCAGTACGCTCATGAATTGGATATCAAAATCTGGGCGTAAACGTAATGAAAATTCGAACCGGCAGAAAGACCTTTCTTCGGAATTTTATTCAAAATTGATGATTAGTTTTTAACCACCCAAAAAAGAAACTCCCGGCGGGGAAAACCGGGAGTCAAATTAAAATTGCTTGTTGGGGAAACAAAAACAATGAAAACATTTTAAAATTACACATGCCAAATGAGAATATCAATACTACATTCGAATTTAATGAAAAATAACAATCATAAACCTGTAAACCATTGACTTACGATTACAATCTATTGGTTATTGGAGGCGGCGCTGCGGGATTCTTTTCTGCATTATCAGCAGCCGAATCGGCGCCGAACATGAAAATCGGGCTTCTTGAAAAATCAGGAAAGCTACTGAGTAAAGTGAGAATTTCTGGAGGAGGACGTTGCAATGTTACCAATGCACAGGAACAAATCAAGATTTTCTCAAAGTCATATCCACGCGGCGAAAAGTTCATGTACAAGTTGCTTCATCAATTTAACCAACGAAATACAATCGAATGGTTTATGGAGCGTGGCGTGAAATTGCATGCAGAACCAGATGGAAGAATGTTTCCAATAAGCAACGACTCATCGAGCATTGTAGATTGTTTGATGAATGAGGCTGAAAAAGCTAAAATTCAAATTCAACTGCATTCTGGCTTGCAATCTTTTGAGGTGGTTGAGAACGGCTTTGTTGTTCAAACGAGTACAGGTTCGATTTCGACGCAATTTTTACTCTTGGCAACTGGAGGTCATCAGCATGCGAAAGATTACCAATGGATCAAAGAAAAAGGCATCAACATAACTGAACCAGTTCCTAGCTTATTCACTTTCAATGTTCCAAACCATCCCATGAAAGACTTGATGGGTGTGGCAACTGATGTGCGGATAAAAATCGATAAAACAAAATTGCAAGAAACTGGTCCTTTGCTAGTTACGCATTGGGGCTTCAGCGGACCCGCAGTATTAAGATGCTCAGCTTGGGGAGCAAGAACACTTGCCGAACAACAGTACAATTTTCAACCTAGAATCAATTGGTTACCTGATTTGAACCAAGATGAAGTTGCTGATTTCTTGCTTCAACAAAAAGAATACAGCGGCAAAAGAAAAACGATTCAACGCGTTTTTGATGGCATTCCTCAACGCCTTTGGGAATATCTGCTAGTTCGTGCCGATATTGATCATGAATCTATTTGGATGGATCAAAAGAATGCAACCATTCGCCGCTTGGCGGAAATTATTACTTCAGACCCATACACCGTTTCTGGTAAAACGACTTTCAAAGAAGAATTCGTAACTTCAGGAGGCGTTTCGTTGGATGAAATTGATGCACAAACATGTATGTCGAAATCAATCAAAGGCCTATTTTTCGCTGGAGAAGTCCTAGATTCTGATGGGATCACAGGAGGATTTAATTTCCAACAAGCTTGGTCGTCGGGATGGATAGCCGGAAAATCTGTTGCTAAACAATTCAACACCATAAAGTATAGCAGTTGATTGGTGATACTTTGTAAATTAGAAATGAATTAACCAACTAAAACAAATACAATGAAAAGCAACATGGGAAATACCGATAAAATCATTAGAATTTTATTGGCTGTAGTATTTGTAACGCTCTTTACTACCAAAGTAATTACTGGAGTGTTGGCTTTGGTACTGATTGTTTTAGGTGGCATTTTCTTAGCAACCAGCTTAATCAGTTTTTGCCCGCTTTACCGCGTGTTTGGATGGAACACTTGTGCCGTGAAGAAATAAAATCATCCAATAAGAAAAAATAAACTACTCTGTAATATTAAGCTTGGCGAGGATTCTTGAAGCAAGGATTCTCGCCATTTTTGTGTTGGATTCGTGCGTCCAACCAGCAATGTGCGGACTCAAAACAACTTGATCACTTTGGGTTAACCATTGAAATTCAAGTGGCGCAGTATCTGCTTTTTCGAACGATAAGGCCTCGAATTCAAGCACATCCAAACCTGCACCTAAAATCTTCCCAGCTTGAATGGCTTCAATCAAATCGGCCGTTTTTAAGCATTTTCCACGTGCAGTATTGATGATCCAAAAGGACTTGTGGAATTTTTCAATCCAATTATTGTCGACCAAATAATGGGTGTCGTCTTTCAAGGGAACATGCAAGGATACAATATCAGCAGTTTCAAAAACTTCATCCATCGAGCACAAGTGCACATGATGCAATGGCGATTTATCGATAAACGGATCATAAGCAATCACACGACAATCGAAACCCTGCAAGATTTTGGCAAAGGCCGAACCGTTGTTTCCTAAACCGATGATGGCAACCGTTTTTCCTTCAATTTCATAGCCCCGATTTTCTTCACGACGCCATTGGCCTTCACGAACTTCACGATCAGCACGAATCATATTATTCAATAGTCCCAACAACATACCTAAAGCGTGTTCTCCAACAGCATTTCGATTGCCTTCTGGTGCGTTCAAACAGGCTATTCCAATCGACTCTGCGTAAGCGACATCGATGTTTTCCATCCCCGCTCCTACCCTCGCAATAAATTTCAATTGCTTTGAAGCATCAAGCATTTCACGGTCAAACTTAAATCGACTGCGGATTACCACACCATCGTATTGGTTCAAAATTTCCTTGGCAGATTCTCTTGTTAATTCAGGATGATGACAATCAACGCCATATTTAACAAGGGTTTCTGACAATAGCGGATGGGCTGAATCTGCGAAAAGGACTTTCATCCCACAAAGATATGGCTCGTTATGGATTTACACGGAAAAGTCAATAGCCTGTGAAGAAAAATCATGAACACTGATGTTCAAAAGTAGTTCGCTAGTGAATGTCGGAACGATGGTTTTGGATTAGAATTTTGTTGGGATGAAAATGGCATTTTTGATTTTACTTTTTTGCTCTATGAAGCTTCAAGTCATCGGTCAAACTACCGATAGCTGTGGTAAAATCATACCATTTAACGATTGGGCAAGTCAACTGATGCGAAGCGATTTCCCAGAGCCTGATGCCGTTGAAGGTTCTTTATTGCTCACCAACGGACAATGGCTGTATTGGAAAAAACAATTCTGCGAAAAAAATGGAAGCATATTGGGTGTAAAAATGGAAGTGTACTTATATGAACTCACTACAGGCAATAAGTCATCCATTGAAAGGTAATTTCAATCCCTATATTTGCCTCTTAACTTGGAAATTATGCCTCAGAAAATAGTTGCAGGAAACTGGAAAATGAACACCAGTCTAGAAGAAGCTACACAGCTTGCCCAATCTTTAAAAGACAATCAAACCGGGCAAGAACCAGCGAAATTGGTTGTTTGTCCGCCATTTGTTTGGATTCGCACCATTGCTGAAATCCTCCAAGGAAGCGGCATTTCTATCGGTGCTCAAAACTGCGCTTCAACTGCATCAGGGGCATTTACAGGTGAAATTTCAGCAACAATGCTTAAGAATGCAGGTGTTGAATATGTGATTTTAGGTCACAGCGAGCGAAGAGCTATGTTTGGCGATTCAAATGCAGTTATTTTAGAAAAGTGCAAACAAGCCATAGTTTCTGATTTGAAGGTTATTCTTTGCTGCGGTGAAACATTGGCAGAACGCAAAGCCGGAGAATTGGAAACAGTTTTAACGGGTCAACTAACATCTGTATTTAAAAATATAGATCAACTTTCTGCATCGAACTTGGTGATCGCTTATGAACCCGTTTGGGCAATTGGAACAGGCTTAACAGCAACTCCCGAGCAAGCAGAATCTGCGCATGGATTCATTCGAAATTTGATTAATTCTTTGTTGGGCGAAACAGTTGGTAATTCAATCAGTTTACTTTACGGAGGAAGTTGCAATGCTTCAAATGCTTCATCATTGTTTTCACGAAATAACATCGATGGCGGTTTAATTGGTGGCGCATCTTTAAAATCCGACGACTTTCTTAAAATTGGAAACGCATGGTAAGTGTTGAATACTTTGAACTCCGAGTTTTATCGGGGAAGAACCATCAACTGAACGATCTGTTGGTTGGTTTATTGGCTGAAATTGGTTTTGAAAGCTTCACCGATGACGCCAGCGGATTTCAAGCATTTATTCCCACTGAACAGCTTGATAATGCTGCAATGGAAGAGATCCTTGAAACCCATGCTAAAGACATTAAGTTCGAAACAAATATTATTCCGCCTGCCAACTGGAATGCCCTATGGGAATCAGGTTTTGAACCAGTAGAAGTAAACGAAAAATGTGTGATTCGCGCACCTTTCCATCCAGCATTCAACGATGGAAGATTGGAGCTAATCATTGAACCAAGAATGTCGTTCGGCACAGGACATCACGCAACAACTAGACTGATTTGCAGAGCACTTTTCGACACCGATCTGAAAGGTAAAACAGTGATGGATATGGGCTGCGGAACTGGAGTTTTGGGAATTCTAGCAGCCAAGCTTGGCGCTGCAAAAGTAGAAGGTATCGACATTGAAAGTTGGGCGACCGAAAATGCGATTGAGAATGGAACTGCCAATGGAGTTGAATTTCATGGTGAAACAGGCAATGCAGACTTACTCCAAGGGCGAAAATTCGATATCATTCTAGCCAATATCAATAGAAATGTTTTAGTGGCTGATATTTCTGCTTACAAGGCAAGCTTGAATGCTGAAGGAATTATTTTTCTGAGTGGGTTCCTGACGACAGATGTTGAATTGATTAGCCAGGTTTATCAAAAGGAAAACTTCTCCTTGTTAAATTCATCTAGTGAAGGAGATTGGAATTGCTTGGTTTTCAAGCTTTGAAAAGACCTTTTAATCCTAACAAAACGCTAATATAAATTTTCTGGATTTGTTACAATTGATAATCCACTCAAGTTTTATAAAATAATACTCATGAAGAAATCGATATTATTCATTTGGGTTCTTAGCCTCGGAGTTTTCGCCCAAACATTTGCACAATCTGCTAAAAAACTGCATAAAGAGGCGCTGGGTGCATACATGAGATCAGAATACAATATTTCACTCGATTTATTGAATCAAGCATATATTATAGAACCTGAAAATGAAGATGTGTTATTGCTTCGAGGAAAAACCTTTCTCAGACTAAACAAAACAAATGAGGCAATAAGTGATTTATCAAAAGCTTCGACAATAGCACCGAAGAACACCGATGTTTTCGAGAACCTTTCGGAAGCGTATACAATGAATGGCGATTTTGCACAAGCGATTTCAGCACTCGACAACTACTTAAAAATTCGTCCAAAGCAAATCAGCATTCATCGACAAAAAGCAAATTTACAACTACTAAAAAAGGATTTTTCGGAAGCTGTAAAAACTTGTAATACAGCCATTTCAATTGAAAAAGAAGACGATAGTTTGAATTTTCTTTTAGCAGTTGCTACAGATAGTTTAGGCAACGATTTAGCTGCTGAGAAATATTACAAAAACGCCATTGATTTGGCATTGGCAGACAAATCAAGACGTGCAATGACCGATTTAATGAGCTCTTATTATGCTGGAATTGCTGGATCACAAGCCAATTTACATAAGCATGATCAAGCAATTAAGAACTACAGTGAAGCCATTAAATTCTCACAGAACAATGCGAATTTGTTTCTAAAACGAGGATTATCGTTTGTAGCACAAACTGAACTTCAAAATGGATTGCAGGATTTCGCGCAAGCAATTGGGTTAGATGCAAAAAATTTTGAGGCCTACTACAACAGAGGTTTGGTGAATAAAAAGCTTGGACAATTTCCTGCTGCAATTAGTGATTTCAATCAAGCAATAAAAATTCAACCAAACAGTGCGGCGTCAATTTTCGGAAGAGGCAATTGCTATGAAGCCAACAACAACTTGAATGATGCTGTGAGAGATTATAAAAAAGCTTTGGATTTAGATCCAAAAAACCAAGAGTATTCAAGGCAATTTGTTGTTGCTCGTGAAAAACTATATGAGGCGAATAAAGAGGAAGCTGCTCCAATTATAAAGATTACTTCACCGACAGGATTTACAAATGAAATCATTGTTAAAGCAAACCAAGATAATTTGCAATTGGAAGGAATGATTCTAGATGCGAGTACCATTAAATCGCTTTTAATTGATGGTAGACCGCTTGATGTAAATGCAGAAGAATTAAATCCATCGTTCGCAACAACAATATCAATTAAAGGAAAAAGTACAATTGAAATAAAAGCATATGATGTTTATTTGAATCCTGGAACATTGAAAATCAACATCGTAAGAAACGAAACCAATGCACCAGAAATCACCATTACCAAACCTTTTGAAACAATTGATAAAACTATTTTCCTTGATGGTAAAACAAGTTTGTATCTCGAAGGAAAGGTTTCAGATGAAAGTCGAATCAAATCAATTCTGATCAACGGTATGTCGGCTACATTTTTGGTGGATGAATTAAATCCAAAATTTCAGGCTACTGTAAACACCGAAAAACTCGATTCATTGATTGTTACTGCAATTGACGTACTTGGGAATGAAAAAATCTTGACCTACAAATTGGTGAATGAAGACAGCAGCACCTCAAACAAAATGGGGCGCACGTGGGTCGTAATCATCGACAATTCGAACTACTCGCTTTTTCCAAAATTGCCAACAGAGAACAGCGATGTGGAGGAAATAAAGTCAACATTGAGCAAATATCAGATTGAACATTTCGTTGCTAAAAAAGACCTAACGAAACAACAAATAGAAAAATTCTTCTCCATAGAATTGAGAGATTTGGTGCAAAACAACCGAGTAAAATCTCTGATGATTTGGTATAGTGGTCAGGCCCAACTAATCAATGAAAACGGTTATTGGATGCCTATTGATGCAACAGTTGGTGACGAGTTTTCATATTATTCGGTAAATAGTTTACGCTCATCATTGGAGGCGTATTTAGATTTAAAACATGTTTTAGTAATTTCAGATGCTGCTGATATTGGACAGCTATTTTCGGCTTCTACTGCAGAAAAGTCTATCGCTATGGATTGTGAAAAGGGAGAGCAAGCACAAACAAAATCCGCACAAGTATTTACTATTTCAAGCACTGAAATGGCTGCAGAAAACAAGTTGTTCACCCAATCGTTCACAAATATTTTAAATAACAATCAAAGCAATTGCATAAGCATCGAATTGCTATCAGAAAAGGTGAACAATATGTTGAATCAAAACAAAAAAGCTTCAGCTAAACTGGGAAGAATAAAAGGAATCACAGAAGAAAAAGGCTCCTTTATTTTCTACAAAAAAATCTAATCAGGTTATTTCAAGATTACCATAAAAAAAACGGCAAACAGATAAAAGTCTGCTGCCGTTTTTTATTTAGTAATTATTTAAAAAACTTATTGCTTGATGATTTTCCTTGAAATGGAATTTCCATTGTCATTAATTTCCAAAACAAAAACACCTGGAATTAAATTCTCAACATTGAGTTGGTTTGATCCAGATGAAAATATTCCTTGCTGAACGATTCTTCCTGTTAAATCAAGGACTTTAAACGGTAAAATCTGATTATTAGATTGAATTTCCACCTGAACAATTTGAACCGCTGGAGTTGGGTAAATACTCAATTTGGTTTCATCAACATCTTCATTGCCAATCGAATAAGCCAATCCCAAATTATCAAGATAAATTGGCTGACCATATCTTCCACGATTTTCGAAAATAATCGATAAGTCGCCTGTATGATTTAGTGGCAAATCAAATACAGTTTCAGTTCTCCATTCTTCTGAAGCAGGAACCCAACGATCGGATGCAAAATCTGCCGCAGTAGCCAATAGTTCTCCACCTTTCACATAAATAAGCTCCTTGGTAAAACCGCAATCTTCGGAGAAATAAACAGCCAAAGTATCCGAATACGTTGAATTGTATCTCGAATAAGCAACATCAAAAGTCAAGTTCACTTGTTGATTTTGATCGACAATAAAATTGGCAGTGATCAATTG
>CAMCXT010000027.1 GCA_945883545.1 Chitinophaga pinensis
CACAAGGAGAATTTCTCAGGACCAAAAAAGGTTTGCATAATGCCGATCACATCAGCCACATTCGATCTGGTGAATGCTTCCATAATCTGATCTTGCATTTCTTGGTAATCGCCATCTTCCATAAAGGCACTCGAATTTCCAATGATATGATTTTGACCCAACCAAATCACTGCGAAATAGAATTTTCTCACCGAAAAAGTAACCTTAGAATACACCTTAGTTTTACCAATCGCCAAACGAAGAGAACCTGCATCAATACGCTCATAATGCTCACTTTCTGCGCGGTAGTTACAAATGGTCAACGCCTCTGGAAACTCCTCGAAGAGTGAAGCAACCGCATAATGGCTCCCAACCTTCGACAATGTTAGCCTAGATGGCTGAACAAAATCCCTATGCACAATAGACCCATCGATTAATTCAGCCAAATTGCTTGGTGCTTTTGTGAGTCGATGCAGAAACTCCTTTTCGAGCACGATGCTGCTTTCCGATTCTGCCAATTGAATCGCACGATCGGCATACTGAAGAATTTGCGTGGTTTCAATACCCGAAATTTCATCGAAAAACCACCCGCAACTGGTGTACATCAACAGCACATGTCGCTGCAATTCTAACAATCGAATGACCTTCGTTTTGTGCTGGTCTTCAGGCATTTTATTGCAATGCTTCAGCAGAAACGCGTCCACCGAGGCATCAGTACGATTCAAGATGATCTCTATGTATTCATTTCGGGCATGCCAAGGATTGGCAACATAACGACTCAGTTCCTTTTCAAAAACAACTGCCAATTGATCGCGAAGCCAATCAAGCGATTGCCTAAGTGGTGCACGCCAAGCCTGACTCCATCCGGGGTTCATCCCCGAACAACAACCACAATCAGCCCTCCATCGCTCTACTCCGTGAACACAACTCCAAGAACTGTTCTCGAAAATTTCTACCTCCTGATCAGCCGGAAACTTAGAAAGAAACAAACTATAGTTGGCCAGTTTTGCCAAATTGTTGGTTTCAAGGTAATCGAAACAAAAAGCCAATGCCATGTCTCCATGTCGATGGTGATGTCCATAGCTTTCACCATCTGTTGCAACATGAACAAGCTGTGCAGCCGAATCGTCGTTATTGAAACCATCTAACAGTCGATGCGCCAATTCTTTCCCAGAAGCCAACAATCCCTTGAAAGCTATATCCTGCGAAACACCTCCATCATAAAAGAAAAGCACAATGGATTTCCCAGCTGGAAGTTTGCACAGATAAGGCTTTCGGGTGTCGATTTTTTCTCCCGAAACATCACTCCATTCGGAGGAAGCAAAAGCTTTTATTTTCGATGCTTGTCGAGGAGCCAAAACAGTAAACTTGATGCCCTGTTCAGCAAGAATTTCGAGCGTTTCAGTATCAACGGCAGTTTCGGCAAGCCACATGCCTTCTGGTTTTCTTCGGAAACGTGATTCAAAATCTCGAATGCCCCAAATAACCTGCGTTTCTTTGTCCTTAAGCGAAGCCAAAGGCATGATAATGTGGTTGAAAACCTGCGCCATAGCGCTTCCGTGTCCTTCGAAACGTTGAATACTTTCCACGTCGGCATCTAGAATAGATTGATAAGCTTTAGGTGCGTGATCATGCATCCATTGAAGGAGTGTTGGACCAAAATTGAAGCTCATCCGCGCGTAATTGTTGGTAATGTTTACGATATCCTTGTTTTCATCGAGAATCCTTGATGATCCGTTAGGACCGTAACATTCGTTGGTGATTCTTTCATTCCAATCGTGAAATGGATATGCAGAATCCTGTTGTTCAATTACTTCCAACCATGCGTTTTCTCTAGGCGGCTGATAAAAGTGACCGTGAATACAGATATATTTTTCCATGCCGTTATGGCTCAAGTGCAATAAATAAGGCTGCAAATAACGGAATTAATGTCGATTCGACACTTTGCCGCCTGTGCCTTGGGACAATTCAACACTATGCTAATTCAGGCCTTCTAGAAGCATTGATTTTTTTTCAACACAAAATAATCTGCTGAAACTGAGCCTAGCTGAAATTATAAACAAGTTTGGTGAATAATTTACAGAGAAGAGGTACGTTTATTTTCTAAATTTGCAAGAAACCGCTTAACCTTTCCTCAGTATGGAAGAATTTCACCTAGAAGATGATATTTCCCCGATGGTTAGCCGGTTCGAGGAGATGATCAAACAGAACGATGCTTACTATTTTGAGCGCCACGATCTGGAAGATATTGTTGATTACTACATCAACACGAATCACCACCAAAAAGCGCTCAAGGCCATTCGGTTTGCTACCAATCAATACCCTGATTCAACATTCTTTTTGTTGAGGAAGTCACAATTGATTGCTGCCGAAGGGCAGTACGATGAATCATTGAATTTATTGGAGCAATTAGAGATTTTCGAATCTGGAAATCCTGAAGTGTTTGTTACCAAAGGCAGTATTTATTCGATGCTCGCCAGACCAAAAGACGCCATTCAATCGTATAAGCAAGCGCTGCGCCTAGATCGTAAAATTGAAGATGTTTATCTTTTCATTGCGTTCGAGTTTCAGAACATGAATATGTATGGACAAGCAGCTCGTTATCTTCGTAGATGCTTGCAATTGAATCCAGACAATGAAGCAGCCTTGTTCGAAATGTCGCTTTGTTTCGACGTAACTGCAAAATTCAATTCTGGGATTAAGTTTTTCAATGCATTTCTAGATAAGAATCCTTATTCGAAAGTTGCTTGGTATGCTTTAGGACATCTTTACAGTAAGCTACAAAAATTCAAGTTGGCAGCCGAAGCCTTCGATTTTGCCATCGTGGTTGACGACAATTTTGCTGCAGCGTGGTTCAATAAAGCCAATGCACTTTCAGCATCTGAAAAATACCTCGAAGCAATTGCAGCATACGAAGAAACATTCAGATTAGAAGAACCAGAAGCGACTACTTTCCTTTACATCGGAGAATGCTACGAAAATCTCAACGAAAATGAATTGGCGCTTGAGTTTTATGAAAAAGCTGTAAAGCTAGATGAGCATCTTTCTGACGCTTGGGTTGGAATTGGTGTTATTTTAGATTGTTTGTCGCGCACAAAAGAATCGCTACAGTACATCAAGCGTGGTATCAATATCGATCCAACACGCGGCACATTTTGGTTTATTTTGGGTGACATGCAGCTTAAACTTGACTTTTATCAAGAGGCTGAAGAATGTTACAAAAGAGTAACTGAATTCGAACCTGAGAATGTTGAAATTTGGGTGTTCTTAAGCAATCTTCTTATCCAACTAAAAAGGCCTGAAGAAGCCCTAGAAACGATGGCATTGGCTCTAAAATACCATCCTGATGAAGTTCGAATTTTATACCAACAGGCCGAAGTGCTTTTGCACAATGCCAAAGAGAAAGAAGCATTGATTTTTGCACAACAAGCACTTTCTAAAGATTTTTCAATTTTAACAACAATAGATGACGAACTGCCTAGGCTCAGTTTAAATACTGAATTTCGTCGGCTGATCGATTTGTACAACAATGAGTTATAACATAGAATTACCTTTTCTCCCGGAAAGGCCATCACAGCCGCGTGAAAACGGTATTACTATGATGATGGACAAAGGCTTGAGTGTAAAACAAGCCGAAGAATTCATTCAAGCTTCAGGGCTATATACCGACATCATAAAATTAGGATTCGGCACTTCTGTGATCACGCCAAATTTGAAGGAAAAAATCAAGTTGTATCACTCAGCAGGCATGCGGGTTTACCTCGGAGGGACGCTGTTTGAAGCATTCCTCGTTAGAAATAAATTCGAAGATTACATTCGATTTGTTCAAAGTTTGGATTTAAAAACGGTAGAAGTTTCTGATGGTTCAATCATTCTTCAGCACGATGAAAAGTGCAAGTACATCGATCGTTTAGCTAAAGAATTCACTGTATTGTCTGAAGTAGGCTCCAAAGAAGCAGGCATTTTGATTGCTCCAGCCAAGTGGATTTCGATGATGAAGGCAGAAATTGAAGCGGGTTCATGGAAAGTGATTGCAGAAGCGCGTGAAAGTGGAAATGTCGGCATTTATCGTCCGAATGGATCTGCACACGTTGTTTTGGTGAATCGAATTTTGAACAAAATACCATCTGATAGAATCTTATGGGAAGCTCCAATTAAATCGCAACAAGCTTGGTTTATCAAGCAAATTGGTGCAAACGTAAACCTTGGAAACATCGCACATGATGATGTGATTCCTTTGGAAACTTTGCGCCTTGGATTGCGTGGAGATACGTTTTTCCAATATCTTCCAGAAGAACTCCACAAACTGAAACAAATTGCCGACTAATGAAAGAGATCAGTGTATCCGAATTAAAGAAAATGCGTGAGGATGGAATTCCTCATCAATTGATCGATGTTCGAGAAGTTCTTGAATATGATATGGTAAATATCAAAGGCGAATTGATTCCATTGGGAACTATACCTGAAAACTTGGATAAAATTCGAAAAGATATCCCAGTGATCATGCAATGTAAAAGTGGCGGACGTTCGGGCAATGTTACAAAATACCTTATGCAACAAGGATTTGACAATGTTCACAATCTTACTGGTGGAATTTTAGCTTGGATCGACCAAGTAGATCCTACCTTAGGCAAATACTGATGCGCCAATTCGCCCTCATTGGAAGGCAATTGTCACACACTTTTTCACCAGCATTTTTTGAGCAGAAGTTTATAAAAGAAGGAATTTCTAATGCTCACTATAGTGCTGTATCGCTTGCTGAAATAAATCAACTTCCCGATTTCGTTCAGCAAACAGATCAATTGAAAGGTTTTAATGTGACAATTCCCTATAAGGAAGCAATTGTTCCGTATTTGGATGCTTTATTTGGTGCTGCACTTGACACCAAAGTAGTGAATACTGTAAAGGTTTTGATCGATAACACAGGCAATACAAAGCTTCCTGGATTTAGGTTGGAAGGATACAATACCGATGCTGCTGGATTTTCAGCAGAAATCAGGCCCCTACTCCGCCCAGGTATGGAAAGAGCTTTAATTCTTGGCGATGGAGCAAGTGCAAAAACAGTTGCTTACGTATTGAATCTTATTGGATTGGATTGCCTTACGGTAAGCCGAAAATCTAGTCATGGCAGCATTGCTTGGGAAATGTTGAATGAATACATCATCAAGCATCATTTACTCATTGTAAACACAACTCCAATTGGCCAATTTCCCAATGTTGAGGAAACACCAAACTTGCCTTGGGAAGCTGTTGGAAGCGATCACTTATTTTTCGACCTAATTTATAACCCTGCTGAAACCTCCTTCTTGCAACAAGCTAAATTACGCAATGCCAGAATTCAAAATGGATTAGGCATGCTAAGGCTTCAGGCTGAAAAGAGTTGGGAACTCTGGAACCAAACTTAGTTTCCTAAAGCAGCTTTTACAGTGAAATTAAAGGTCACATTTAATGGAACGGGATTCGGTAAAATCGGCAGATCTGTTTCAGAAGTCAACGAAAAACTAATTTGCCCATCTTTAAAAATCTCCTTCAATTCAACTCCTTTCGAAACAAGATCAACACTTGTTTGAGTTGTTTCTTCAGGCAACTGGATATCTGCAATGGTTACCTCATCAGCACCAAGAGAATTAGACATCCTCACTTGCAGATTACGAAAATAATTAAGATTCTGAGCACTGTTTACTGTGCTTACAGTTACTTTATTCACTGTAACATTCTTGAGATTGTTTAAAGTAAAACCATCCGCTTCTAGGGTTGATAGAATTTCGGTATTGGTTGTAAAGGTTCCAAAATCAAAAACGCCAACCATCGAAGTTGTATCTGCCGTAAAATTGGCGCTCGCGTAATCTTTCGAAAAACTAATATCGTTCAAGGTTTTCTTGCAAGAGAACAAGAAAGATACAGCGATGATAAAAACAATTAAAAAAGAGGATTTAATCTTCATAATAAAATACGATTGAATTAGTGGATCAATAATACAGAATTTTGTTTCGACTTGCAATGATAGGATTCGGTAATTCCTATGTATTTTTGAGCATGATCAAATACCTACTGTCGGTCTCTTTGGCCTTATCCTTTTTTTGCATGAATGCTTCAGCACAGTCTAATGAAGCACACTTTTTCGGCTCAGTTATCTCTGCTGGAAACCAAAACGTACCTGAATACTTGATTGAAGTATTGGAACGGAAAGAAATCAATAATTTTTCCGAAAACTGTGTCGAACGGCTGCACGCAAATTTTTTAAATCAAGGAGAATACACCGATTCGATTGTTTGGAAGACTTGCTTTATCAATGGAGAAACTTCCATTAGCAAAGGAAAAGATTTGTTTCATCAATTCAAGCATTCGAAAGATGATCACAAAGGAATGTTATTTGGTCAGAAGGGAACCATCAAGTTAACCGAACTTGTTGATTCTCTAAAAAATAATAGTCTTCTGTATCAAATAAAAATAGCCGAAAATCCCCGTTATTGGTTAATCTACAATCCTACAACTCAGCAAATTGAATATGAAATGACTGGAAACAAGCAGCTTAGGTCTTTAAAGGGATTTATTTTCGAAGACTTGATGCGTACAGATGCATTAAAACCAATGGTTGCAGCTAATCCAACGCAACTAAAAAAAGGCGACCGTCTACAGATGCTATTTAAGCAAACAAATAGAAAAGCTGGAATTGCTCCAACAACAATCGATAAGCACTTAGTAGATTATCAACTGCATAGAATTGATACAATCGACAATGTTCCATATCTAAAATTTAGTTTTCATTTAACTGATTTGGAATTCGGAACCACACTCAACAACGATACTGTTTCTATGGGCTTGTTTGAAGAAGGTATCTTTATTGGAAATCAAATCGGCATTCCATATACTGAACTTCCATTAACTTTTAGAAGAACAGATCCATCTGCCGACAATTGGATTAATTTCTTTTTTCCGATGGAAGAAGTGTATGCCCCTTACGTTGAAACAGCCTACCATTTCGATCAAAGTTTAAACGGTAAACCCTTAACCCATTTTGCGTTTTGGAGCTCGAATTTATCTGCAAGAATTACTTGGTTACGAGACTTCCCTTTACCATTTAGAGAATTCGAAGATTATAGAGCCGATGTGGTTTATATGAAGAATTTCGATGGTGAATTGGGACAAATCATGGTGCAAAAACCAATTCCAAATCCTCATTTTCAATTTGTAAATGAAACCAAAAAAGGCTTGGATCTTAACGTTCAGCTTTCCGATAAAAAAGGAAAATTCAAAATTGAAGTCAGAACTGGAAGCGATAGTTTGCTTACTTCCGACAAAAATGAGTTTACATTGAAAAAAGGCGACAACAAGATTTTCCTTGATGTGAAAGGAAAACAGCCAGATCAATATTATAAACTGCGCTTGCTTTCGACCGATGGAAAATTGGAGAAATTAGAACAGGAATATTATTTCATCAGTAGATATTTTAATTAAATGCACTATAAACTATTAGGCAACAGTGGATTGAGGGTTTCAGAACTCTGTTTAGGCACCATGACTTTTGGTAAGGAATGGGGCTGGGGTTCAGACTATGATGAAAGCAAAGCCGTATTCGACACATACGCAAACGCGGGAGGTAACTTCCTCGATACAGCAAATCGATACACTGAAGGTACTAGTGAAAAATGGTTAGGTGAATTTATCGCATCCAACCGATACCATTTCGTTTTAGCAACAAAATTTGCCTTAAAAGACAGAAACGGTGATCCTAATTTTGCAGGGAACCACCGAAAAAATTTGATGCGTTCTGTTGGTGAAAGTTTGAAGCGACTAAATACCGAGTTCATTGATCTTTTGTGGATTCATGCTTGGGATTTTACCACCCGTGAAGAAGAATTGATGCGAGGATTGGACGATTTGATTTCCCGCGGAATTGTGCACTACATTGGTATTAGCGATACACCAGCGTGGATCGTTTCTCGTTGCAATACTTTGTCAGAACTGCGTGGTTGGAACAAATTTGCAGCGCTTCAAGTGGAATATAGCTTATTACAACGCACACCAGAACGCGATCTCATTCCAATGGCCAAGGCGCTAGATTTAGCCATAACACCTTGGGCACCTCTGGCTGGTGGAGCATTAACTGGAAAATACCTCCTCAATCAGCCTGGAAGGGTAAAAGAGGAAAGTCCGAGAAGAAACGAAAGGGCAAACAACATCGCCTCCGTTGTAATGAAAATTGCTGAAGAAAAAGACAGCACACCTGCTCGGGTTGCCTTGAATTGGATCAGACAACAAAAAGGCATTCAAATCCCAATTATTGGAGCCAGAATTCCTGAACAATTAAATGACAGTATACTTTGCATAGGTGAAGAACTCACACCACAAGAAATTCAGCGATTAAATGAAATTAGTGCGATCGAATTGGGGTTCCCACACGATTTCCTGCAAACCGATGGTGTTAAGGATGTTCTTTTTGGAGGCACATTTCAACAGTTAGACAATCACAGACTGTAACATGCAAAGACTGTTGATTATTTTATTCTTGTTTTTATCGTGCTCTTTAAAAACGGAGGCGCAAACGATGAACATCGACAAGGCAGTTTCAAAAGATGATCACAAACGAAAAATGCCGTTGGTAGAGGCTTTGAATGCAGGCTTTACAGGTGTTTCGATAAAAGTAAAAGTGGGAAAAGATGGCTCGTTAAAATGTGGAAACAAAGATTTTGAAGATTTGTATTTAAAGCCTCTTCAAAATAGAATTTCAGAAAACAATGGATGGGTTTATGCTGGAAGACCTGATGAATTTTATTTAATTGTTGAAGTAAATGGGGATAGTTTGCTCGCATTGAAGGGCTTACAAAAGATAATTGAGAATAATAACACCATACTGAGCTCAATTACCGACGGAAAAAGACAGAAAAGGCCTATTAAACTCGTGCTTTCTGGCGATATCCCTAGAACTCAGATGCTCAATGAATCAAATCGGTTTTATACACTCAGTGAATCGATCCAAAAAATTGATACACGATTTGATGGAAATTCAATCAGCATTTCTGCAATGAACTTTGACAAGTTGTTCAATTGGGATGGTACACAGAACATGCCCAATATGCAATACCATAGCTTCATTTCATATTTGAAGAATGCTCGAAAAGCAGGTCGATCAACTTTTATAATGAACGTTCCTGAAAACACGAATGCTTGGGGAATTATGCTTGAAGCCGGTGCTGATTTTTTAGAAATTGAAAATTTTGAAGCGTTTGCAGTTTTTTGGAAAAACCGAAAGCCATATTAACACAGAAAATAGTCGCTTTGCAAAAGCATCATAAATGTTCTGTGATGCTTGGTTTCCATCAAATCAAAGGGTCTAAATAAGAATTGTTTAATTAACAGTCGTACTGTAAAATTAAGTTCGCCCCTACCCGTTTAGTCTTTGATAATCCTGCTAATTTTCGGGAACAATAATGAATCAGGCTAAAACGAATCAACTAAGCAAAAAGATTTTGCGCAGACTTGTCTGGATATCAGGCATTGTCGCCATATTCATTGCTGCGTTGTGGGTAATTGCTGTCTTTTTCGAAAAAGACATTGAGGCCTATTTCCTTTCCAAACTCAACCAAGAGCTTAATACAAGGGTTGAAATCAAAGAAGTCAGCTTCTCTTTGTTAAAAAACTTTCCATCGGCAAGTGTTTCACTAGAACAAGTGTCGGCTGATCATTCGAAGCCATATAAAGGTGCAGGAAAACTGCTAACAGCAGAACACATCGACTTCAATTTTTCGATCTGGAATTTGCTTTCAGGGAATTACCAAGTTGAAAAAATTAGCGTCCACAACGGATCTATTCAAATCAACAGGAATGCAGATAAAGAGATCAATTATCAATTATTAAAAAAGAATGAAAGCGCATCGAAAAACGAAAAATTTAGTTTCACATTAAATTCAGTAGAACTTCTCAAGATGGACCTGATGATTGATGATGTGCCATCAAAATTTAAATCATCGGTAAGAATAGATGATTGCAATTTTTCAGGAAATTTTAATGAATTAACTTACGATTTAAAAGTTGAGGGAAGCCTCATGGCAAATCGAATCAGCAGCAATAAGCAAGTTTATCTGCAAGACCGCCCTGTTGATTTGGAGCTTGATATGCAAATCAATCAATCGGAAGATAAATACCTTATTCGAAAGAGTTTAGTGACGATTTCAGCGATGGAAATTTCACTTGCTGGGATTTATAAAAATTTAGACGATCCTTATTTAGACATGGAAGCTGAAGGCGAAGAACTCGATATCAGTTCCTTTCTTTCGTTGCTTCCACCAGGCTACGATGAAAAAATTAAAGACTATAAAAGCGATGGTGAAATGTTCGCCAAATGCAGAATTAAAGGCTCATTTTCAGAAGATAAATATCCAGCAGTGAGAGTTGATTTCGGACTGAAGAACGCAGAAATTGAGAATAAAAAAGAGAACGTTAGCCTGGAAAATGTACAATTAACTGGGCGATATGAAAACAATTCAGGTGGATATTTAAATTTAAATGGAGTTCAGTTTATTTTGAATGGAGGAAAATTTAATGGATCTGCAGAAATACGAAATTTCAACAATCCAACTTTTAAATTTAATGTTGATGCAAAACTGAATTTATCAGACATCAATCGTTTCGTTTCTACTGGCGTTGTGAGTAATTTAAGCGGAACAGCCGACATGAAACTTCAAATGAATGCTGATATTGGTAGCATTAAAACATTCGACAAAGGCGGGTACGATAATATCAATGCGAATGGATATTTGAAGCTTAGTGATGCTGCATTTAAAATTGCTGGCGACACCTTGAATTACAAGGCTTTTAATGGTGAACTTCGGTTCGAAAACAACTTGGTGAGGGTTGAACAATTGCAGGGAATGCTCGGTAAAACGGACTTTAAGCTAAAAGGAAGCCTTAAAAACGTATTTGCTTGGCTATTTGGTGAAAATGAAAGCATTGGTATCGATGCAGTTTTAGAAAGTCGGAATGTTTATTTGGGTGAATTGTTTGAAAGGAAAAGTAAAGCATCAGGAAGCGAAGAGCCTTATAAATTCCGAATTTCACCAAGGCTGAGCCTGAATATTCGTGCAAAAGTAAATCAATTGAATTTCCGAAAATTCAATGCAAGTGCCATTAGTGGTGTGTTTGATGTTTCTGGTGGACAATTGTCGGCACAACAACTGAATTTCAACACCATGAAAGGAAGTGTGCAAATGAATGGAAAAGCCATCAGCAACAGCGAAGGGAAGCTCCTATTGTCGTGTAAAGCAAAATTGAAAAAAGTAGATATCAACAGGCTATTTATTGAATTTGAGAATTTCGGTCAGGCAGTTGTAAAAGATGAGAATATTCGAGGACTTGTAGATGCAGATATTGATTTTGAAGCGATTGCAACTTCTACCCTCTCCATCGATCCAAGTTTAGTATATAGTAAAGTCGATTTGGTAATTAATCAAGGACAATTAATTCGTTTCGAACCATTAGAAGCACTTTCGAAGTTTATTTCTCTGAACGAATTAATGGATGTGAAATTTTCACAACTGAAAAACACCATCGAAATAAGGAACCGTAAAATTATCATTCCCCAAATGGATATTGCCTCTAGTGCTATTAGTATCAGTGCTTCTGGGGTGCATTCATTCGATAATATTGTAGAGTATCATTTGAAATTATTGTTATCGGACATACTTGCTAAAAAGGCTAAAAAAGCCCGAAAAGATGTAGAAGAATTTGGTGTTGTTCAAGATGATGGATTAGGCAGAACCAGTTTGTTTATCTCAATGATAGGCCCCGTTTCTGATCCAGTTATTTCTTATGATTCACAAGGAGCTAGAGAAAAAATCAAGAACGACTTGGGGAAAGAGAAGCAATCGATGAAGCAATTGCTTAAAGAAGAATTTGGTTTATTTAAGAAAGATACATCAATCGTAAAGTCTCCTAAAGACCCAAAGAAACAAAGCAAAGTGATCATTTCATTCGACGAAGACGAGGAATGAAACCTGGATTAATTTCAGTGCTGCTGCCCTACAGAAACGCTGATCATGTAATACTTCGTGCATTGATTTCAATTGCTGCTCAACTTGAAAATCATGAATTAATTTTGGTAGAAAACCAAGTGGAGTCAAGTGTAGTTGCAAATCAATTTATTGAACAAAATCCACACTTGAACATTAGAAAAATCCAGGAACTTCAACCAGGAATTGTATTTGCACTCAATACCGGAATTAGACATTGTGAAGGCGAATTTATTGCCCGAATGGATGCAGACGATGAAATGCTTTCCAACAGATTAAATCTACAATCTGAATATTTAATCAATCATCCATCAATTGACCTTGTTTCTGGAATGGTCGAATATGCTGGAGATGCCCAGAAAAACGAAGGCTTTTCATTGTACGTTGACCAGATAAATGCAATCAAATCTTCAGATGAAATTTCAACCTTAAGATTTCTTGAGTCGCCGTTTGCTCATCCTTCGGTGATGATTAGAAAATCGGCCTTCGATGGTGGCGATTTTTACCGAAATGGAGTTTTCCCTGAAGATTATGAACTTTGGCTCCGATGGATGCATGAAGGAAAACAAATGGCGAAAATTGAACAGTCAGTGGTTCGATGGTACGACCATGAGAATAGATTATCGAGAACCGACAGTCGTTGCACACGAACCGCATTTAGCACATTGAAGATGCTATATCTTTCCAAATGGTTGCAATCTAACTTGCCTGCCGAAAGAAGCATTTGGATCGCAGGAATTGGGAAACTCGCTAAGCCTATGATTGAACAATTGATCCAACACAAAATTCAAGTAGCTGCGATCACCGATTTAAAACCTCGATCATTCTTGAATCTTCCATTTATTCCTTGGGAAAATTTACCCGAACCTGGCGATCAATTCATTGTTTCGTTGGTTTCAAACCGAGGCAGTTGGAAAATGATTCAAGAAAGCCTTGAAGCTCGCGGATACAAAATGATGCAGGATTTTATCCTTTGCGCTTAATTCAAATCTTTGGCAAAGTGATCTGTACTTTGCGATGATCTAAATCGATTCCGGAATTTAAGGAATGGTCTTTCAATGAAACGGTAACTCACGATCGACATTCCCAAGGTTAAGGCGAAACAAAGAACAATTTGACCTAAAAACACCCATGGATTATCGACAGTTGGCTGCAGGTTTGTTGCTTTAAATGCAAAGAAAACCAACCATATTGCCACCAAGTGCCATACGTAAAGTCCGTACGATAATTTCCCCCATGACGACAACAATTTTAGCCTTCCAAATTTGAAAAACGATTCCTGTGAATAGTGTTGTTCACCAATGATAAATGCGAAAATGAAGGAGAACAAGGCTGGCTCAATGGCATGCACCCAATTGATAATTCTATAAAACTGCAGGCTGTATGTTTCATCACGAATTACAACCAGAACAATGGCAGCGATGTATGGAAGAACAATAGATTTGCGTGGCAAGGTGCGGAAGTACTCGCGAACCATGTCGGAATAAAATAAACCATATGCCAACAAAGCACCCATGGTGATATCTGAAAAAATACTGATGGTGTGGAATCGGGTTGTAACTGAAGCTTGACGCTGAAGTTCAGTAAATCTAGTAACAACATCGGGTGGATGCGGAACATCAACATTCCCAAGCTGATAGGTATTAAACAAGTGTACAATTTCATTCCACTGCATAAATCTAAAAAACGCTGCACCGATCAATACTGCGAACAAGGAATAAATCAAATATTTACGTGGAATAAAGGCAATCAATAAAGGCCAAAAAATGTAAAACTGTTCTTCTACAGAAATCGACCAAAGCACTGCCAATACAGGGATTGGATATGAATTGTTCACTAAATCGAAGTTCACCAGAAAACCAAGATAATAACCAATACGATCGAAAGGTATTAAAGAAAATTCAGGTTTAAATGGATTGTATTGTGGCGCCAAATTCATCATTGCCGGGATGGCAACAAAGCCAACGAAAACCAAAATAAAATACAAAGGCCAAATGCGTAAAAAACGCCTAGCATAAAAGCTACCAATGTTTATTTTTCCAGTATCCTCACGTTCTTGCAACAATAAATTGGTGATCAGGAAACCACTTAAAGTGAAAAAGAAATTTACCCCTAAATCGCCATTTTGTGCCAAGGAAGTTTCGATCCACTGGTACCAAGATTCGCCATTGTAATACAAGGCAAAACTTGTGATATGAAGACAAAATACGGAGAAAAACGCTACAAATCGAAGCGCATCAAGGTTTTCAAAATGTCGTAATGGTTTCATCAGTGAAATTCAGATTCAGAAAAGTTCGAATATAGTCGGCTGATTTGGATTGCGCAAGAATCAACGAAATTTATCAGATCAAACTGCGCGTTCGGGATTTTCATTTTCTCGTGCAAACAATTGAAAAACCCAAGCTCCGATAAACGCAACCAAACACCCAAGCACATTGTACCAAAGGAAACTTATACTTGTGAATTGGAAAGCTGCAAATACAGTTAATTGAGATAAAATAGCAGCGAAAAATACTGCATGAGCCCCTACCCTTTTCAGCCAGAATGCCACGAGGAAAATCCCTAAAATGGTTCCGTAAAACAAGGATCCAAGGATGTTAACTGCTTCAATCAGGCTGTTTCCAAGTTCAGATGCAAAACAGGCAATTAAAACACAAAATACACCCCAAATAAAGGTGTAACGACGCGACCAACTGAATTCCTCTTCCACTGTCATTTCTTTAGTCTTGAACCTTCGGTGGAGGTCAATAATGGTTGATGATGCCAATGAATTCAATGCAGCTGCAATTGATCCCCAAGCAGCCAGAAAAATGATAGCGACCAGCAATCCCACCAATCCAACCGGAAGAAAATCGACCACAAAACGTAAAAAGATGTAATTCGTATCGTTCGCATCCACACCTGGTGCAGAGCTTTTCATCCAAGAGATTACCTGCTTTCTAATCTTCCCCGATTCCTTTTCGGTTTCTCGCAGGGTTTCAATGGAAGCAGCCATTTTTTCTGAGTTGCCTTCTTTTCTCGCAGCACTGTACAGAATAGCTGCATTTGATTTCTCCACCGATAAAGCCGCGAAATTCTGTTCTGCCCAAAAAACGGAGTCTTTTTTACTCGATTGACGAAGGCGATCCAATCCGCTTTCATTAAAGAAAACAGGCGCAGATGTGAACAAATAGAAACTGAATACCAATGCGCCTAACAACAGAATTAAAAACTGCATAGGTACTTTCACGAAACCATTCATAAGTAGTCCAATGCGACTTTCATTGAGATTCTTCGCAGTTAAATAGCGGCCTACTTGCGATTGATCGGTTCCGAAATACGACAACGACAGAAAAAAGCCTCCAATCAGTCCACTGAAAATATTGTATTTATCACTCCAATTGAAGCTTCCATTTTCGAAACCGGTAGTGATAACATTGAGTTTTCCCATGCTTCCGCTGAGATGAAGAGCATCAGTAAAGCCAACGCCATCAGGCAGCATTTCAACAACCATGTAACCCGCTAAAAACAAACCACCAAAAATGATAAACAACTGAAGCTGTTGGGTGTAGGCTACAGCTTTCGCTCCGCCACTCACTGTATAAATGATTAATAATCCTCCCATCAGGAGATTTGTGAGGTAAATATTCCATCCAAAAATGGAACTCAAAATCAAAGCGGGCGCATAAATGCTCACTCCTGTTGATAAACCTCGCGAGAGCAAGAAAAGTACAGCGGTAAAGGTTCGAGTTCTTAGATCGAAACGCTTTTCAAGATATTCGTATGCTGTATAAACATTAAGCCTGCTAAAAACCGGAACAAATGCAATACAGATAACGATCATCGCAAGCGGTAAACCGAAATAATACTGCACAAAGCGCATTCCATCGGTGTAGGCTTGACCTGGTCCAGAAATAAAAGTAATAGCACTTGCCTGCGTTCCCATAATACTGAGCAACACCAGAAACCATGGCATACTTTGATTCCCACGGAAATAGCCATCTAAATCGCGGCTACTGCGGCTTTTGTAAACACCATAAGTTACAATCAGTAACAACGTTACACAAAGCACAATTAAATCGATCGTGTTCATGCAAATACTTGGGTAAATAACCGATACAGGAAAATCTGAAGAATTAAGAATGCAAACAAACTCCAATAAATTCGTTGCATTTTCTTGTTGCTACCGTTAGTGTTGCTCATGTTTTCCAACGGATAGAAAATTAGAAAATAAGCGAAACGCGCCGGGCACACCAGCTGGTAACTGACGGAAAAAGGAAAGTCCGGTATAAACGAAATGTCCATTTCCATAAGGCGCGTAGATCAACGAACCTTTGAGTTGCTCTTCATTTGGATCGGCCATTGAAAGCAAATCTTGGTATTCTGGACTGCATTTTTCTGTAAAATAAATGCCTCGTTCCTGCACCCAATTTTGAAAATCTGCATCAGAAATTTTATTCGGGTAATTAAACAACGGATTCTCAGGGTTGAGAATTTTTACTGCCGCATTTTCGTTCGTTACTCTATTTCTGGAAATTTCAAATGGATAAGGGCCTGGATTTACCTTCACGTCGCTGATCCAATTCTTGGTATTGTATTGCATCACCAAAGTGCCACCTAACTTTGTATAATTGAGCAAAATAGGCATCCATTCTGCCATTTTCTCTACAGAATTTAATGCCCGAATGCCCACCACTACTGCTTCGTAATCTTGAACAGCCAAATTCCTGATTTTTGAATCATCTAAAATTTCTACTTGAAATCCAGCACTGATCAATGCTTCAGCAACATCATCACCAGCACCTTCGATATATCCAATTTTAGAAATTAATTTTTCTAAAGGTGTGTAAGTGAACTGAAATGCACATGGTTCGTGATAAGTTTGCGTTGGAATATGATCGTGTTCGATACGCAATGTTTGTTGTAGAATTTCTTTTTTGGCTGAAGAATTCGGTTTGAACATCGCTTGAACATTCAATGTATAGGGCATTTTCACTTCACGAGAAGGCTTCATTTTTATGGTAAATGAAATCTTTTCTTTTTTCGAACCATTGGATTTAATTTGAATTTGTTCAGGAATTACCTGAATGCCTTTGTCTGTTGGGATCGACAATGATAATTCACCTTCAACATTGGTGTTTAGATATTCCAATTGAATTTCAACAACTGCATCCGATTTACCATTTGAAAGTATCACCTTCTGTGAAGGAACTGCGCGCAATGCTGGCACTACTTCCACCCTTCTGATAAGTTCTCCTTTCACCGGATCTACCCATTTGTAAATAAGTGGAATTTTTCGCTTGATCATCACACCATTTACCGAAATAACTGCCTCCGCAAACAATGCAGGATCGCTATCAGGCTGGCCGGTTTGTTTGAAATCCGAATGAACGAAAAGCCCTTCATCATGAGGATTTTCGATCCAATATGGATTACTTGGTCGGGTATTTTGAGGGATTTGTATTTTGATTTTCTTTTCTATCAATTGATTGCTCCTTATCTTGTCTGTAAATCGAATTTCTTCAGTAGATCCGGGCACTTTGAGAGAAACCAAATTCACCATATTGGCTCTTCGGTATATAAAATTATAGTTACAAGTGAGTGTATCGCCAGCTAAATACTCAATTTTTGGTGCTGTAATATCTTGATAAACACCACCTAACGCTAGCAATAAATCTTCTACTTCTTTCAATTTTAGTTGGTATTGGAAATCATCACCCAATGCTTTGATTTGTTCAAGATATACAATCAATTGTGGGATTGTAGCAGACGCGTTGTAAGGATCGAAATTGCTGATCATTTGATTCACCATCACCGAAACCCCTGCACCTTGAGGATATCTTGACCAAGAGGTCGAAAGTCCATCGAAAATGGTTATTTTGGAAGAATCGCCTGCCAATTGTGTGAAGTATTCTAGAATTTCACCTCTTTGCATTTTCACACCAAATCCTTGGCTTTTGTGCTGCGAACGGCTCATCGATGCAATTTCTCCGATCGACAATCCCAGATTCTGGTTGTAGATACCAACATCCATCTTCAACATTCCTGCAGTATTCGTATTGGCATCGCGCGACGGCATGAAGTTGTTCCAATAAAGCTTTTTAGGCTGCCAAACACCAACATGTTGAAGTTGTTTGGGGTACTTTTCAAGATCTGCGGCAGCTTTAAATGCATCCACCGCTAAAATTGCTGAAGCTGTATGGTGTCCATGTCCGCCTTCTCCAGTGGTTGGGAAGCGTGTAATGATCACATCAGGTTTGAAATTTCTAATCACCCAAACCACATCGCTCAACACTGAATCGCGGTTCCAAATGGAAAATGTTTCTTCAGGATTTTTCGAATATCCAAAATCAAACGCACGGGTAAAAAACTGTTGAGCACCATCGATTTTTCGGGCAGCAAGAAGCTCCTGCGTTCTAATTAAGCCCAATGCTTCTTCCGTTTCTGGTCCGATAAGATTTTGACCACCGTCGCCTCTGGTTAATGAAAGATATGCGGTACGAAAATGCAATTCACGAGATAAATAACTCAACAAGCGGGTATTTTCATCATCGGGATGTGCTGCTATATAAAGCACACTGGCAGTATTTCCTAGTTTTTGCAGCCTTTGTAGAATTTCAGCCGACGACAATTGACTCCAACCTGCTGCCGATTGTAGAATAATAGTAATTACAAAAATGATTTTAAGCTTCATGGCTGCAAGATAAGGAATGTGAAGTGGAAGTTCAGAAGTATAGAAAAGATTGAGAAACTTGCACATCATCAAACAATTGTAGTTGAAAGTGATTTCTTAAGAAGAAGATTCATTCACAACTTAAATCATTCTATCTTAGCCAGAAATCGAGCAGCCTCAGCATGAATTATCTGGCCCATTTATATTTAGCAGGCGACAATCCAGATCTCATTGTAGGTGGGTTCATTGCAGATGCAGTGAAAGGCAAACAAATCGAAACGTTTAATACCGAAATAATTAAAGGAATTAGGCTTCATCGACAAATTGATATGTTTACCGATTCACATCCTGTAATTGAACGTGGAAAGGCAGCATTAAGGCCGAAATTCAGAAAATTTGCAGGAATTGTGATGGATGTTTTCGGAGACCATTTTCTTGCTAAAAATTGGAGTGATTATTCAGATCTAGATTTAAAAGATTATACAGAACAGGTTTACACTCTTTTACATCAGTACAAAGAATCGATGCCCGAACGATCACAGTATACTTTGCATTATATGAGCATGCAAGATTGGCTGATGAATTACCAACATATCGAAGGGATAAAACGTGCATTGTCGGGGCTTGCAAGAAGAAGTCGTTTCCCTTCGGGGATGGAAAATGCACACAAGGAACTCGAAAGGCATTACATTTTTTACCAATCGATTTTTCATGAATTCCTTCCTGATTTGGTGAAGTTTGTAGACCAGGAACGAAAAATCAATACAAGAGGATTGTTCCTTTAGATTCTTTTATCTAATCATTTCACACGAATCGCTTTAGCTGAGTTTACTACCAGCGAATCAATGCGGAAGCCCAAGTAAATCCCGAGCCAAAAGCAGCTAAACACAAGAGATCACCGGGTTTCAATCTGCCTTCTTGAACTGCTTCACTCAGTGCAATTGGAATAGATGCAGCTGTAGTATTTCCGTACTTCTGAATGTTGTTAAATACCTTCGATTCAGGCATTCCGAATTTTTCACGAATAAATTCTGATATTCTCAAATTAGCCTGATGTGGGATCAATAAATCAATATCGCTAGATACCAAATCATTGGCTGTTAATGCTTCGTCAATTACTTCAGCAAAACGGGTTACAGCATGTTTGAAAACTACAGGTCCATTCATGTAAGGCAACATCGTTCCATCATCCAGCATTTCGTGGGTAATTCGATCTTTCAAAACGCTACCTGGATGCTTCATCACCAATTCTTCAGCATAAGTGCCATCCGAATGCAAATGCGTTGATAATACTCTATGATTTTCATCATTCGTAGCCTGCAAAACCACTGCCCCTGCCCCATCGCCAAAAATTACTGCAATATTTCGACCTCGTTCGCTGTGTTCTATTGCATTCGATTGAATTTCAGCACCAACAACCAACACATTTTTGTAAGTGCCACTTCGAATAAACTGGTCGGCAATACTCAATGCATAAATAAATCCTGAGCACTGCATTTTGATATCCATTGCTGGAATTCCTGGTATTCCAAGTTCTCGTTGCAAAAGCACTCCCGAACCGGGGAAATAATACTCGGAAGTAATTGTGGCCATTACGATAAGGCCAATGTCTTTCTCAGTAATTCCTGCATTTTTCAGCGCCATTCGACACGCTTTTGCCGACATGCTGCTCACCGTATCTTCACCAGGAGTGAAATACCTCCTTTCCTTAATTCCAGTGCGTTCCGTAATCCACTCGTCGGATGTTGGCATTATTTGCGCCAAATCGTTGTTTGTGATTACGTTAGATGGCACATAATGCCCTGTTCCAATAATTCTTGAATGCATAAGGATGGATTTCAGGGGATGAATTTAGAGATATACATTTAAATCCTAACATCCGACGGCTCATATGGTTCAACATGAATCATCACCTCAGAAAGTTCAGGAATTAATTCCATCAGCTTCGATTTCAAACGGTGTGCTATCTCGTGACCTTCACGAACCGATAAGTTCCCATTGACCGAAATGTGTAAATCAACGAGATAATTCATCCCCGCTTTGCGGATAAAGCACTTTTCAGTATCCAAAACACCTTGAACCAGCATGGAGTGCATTCGAATACTTGCTTCTATTTTAGGATATCGGTGTTCGTCCATCAGTTCACCGAGAGCGGGACGCAAAATCAAATAGATATTGTAAAAAATGAAGCCTGAAGCGAAAAGTGCTGCCCAATCGTCGGCCGATTCGTAGCCTTTACCTAAAGAAATGGCAATCGAAATTCCAATGAAAGCGGCCAATGAAGTAATCGCATCGCTGCGGTGGTGCCAAGCATCTGCCTCGAGCGATGAGCTGCCCGTTTCCATACTTTTTCGCTTCAACCATCGGTACGAAATTTCTTTCCAAACAATTACTCCAGCGAGAAAGCACAAGGTGAATGGCTTTGGTAAATCGTGTGGTTTCTGAATATTGTGGATGCTTTCCCAAGCGATGATAGTGGCTGAAACGATTAAAAATCCAACGACCAAAAACACAATCAGTGGTTCTGCTCGACCATGGCCATACGGGTGATTTTTATCGGCTGGCCGGTGTGCGTATTTTAATCCAAGCAAAACCAGAAATGATCCAAAAACATCGGACGTTGATTCAATCGCATCCGCAATCAATGCATATGAATTTCCAAAGTAGCCAAAGATCCACTTAAGCGATGCTAAAACAACATTTCCAATGATGCTCCAAACGGTAGCTCTAATTGCAGATTTCGCCCGGGAGTTCGACATTTAATCGGTTCGAGCAACAACGAATTTACCTTGAAATGGCTTTCCGTTGGAATTTCCACGGTATATATAAATGCCTGAAGGAAATTCGGAAAAGGAGCAATTCATTTGGTTGTTATGCTGCGAACTTTGATGTTTCAAGAGACTTCCATTGATGGAAAAAATTTCCAATTCAATCATACCATCTGACTTAAAAGTTAATTCATTCTGTGTTTGGATGATTTCAACTTCAGGATTTTCGGGGGTGATAGCCAATGGAATGGAACAAGTTCCTTGACAAAGTGTATCTCCATTCAATACAAAATTCAACAAGTTGTAACCACATTCAGGGCAACCATTTCTGCATGTTGGGGCAAGAAAACCAGATGAAGGACCAACACCTTCGATAATATATTGCGCCAATGGATATTGCGACATGCTCACTCTCCATCTTTTTCTTCCAATGTTTCCAATGCACACAGTATCATGCGTGGTGATCGACACACTATTAGCTGGTTGACAAGTACCATAAGGAGCTACCAAATCGACAGAGGTAAAATCGGGATAACCGAAATTGTAGCGCATGGCTTCAGTGCCGTTGATATCCAATAAATAAACTTTTCTACTTTCCTCTCGAATGTAGCCTCTTAATAGAGTTGAAATATTGGTATCAACTACTTGAAAAGGTTCTCCGAGTGAGTCGAATTGTGTGGTTGTAACAAGACAAACTGAATTGTCGAATAGTTTGTAATACAATAGATTATTGACTGTTGTATCCCCTTGGAAATAGAGCGTTGAACGACATGTTGTATTGGTCGTGAAGCCCGAATAATAAAAGGTTTGTACCCAACGAGCTGTAGGATTTAAATAGTTTTGAGCTGATAAACTAAATGAAAATAACATGAATATGCTCAATATAATTCTTTGCATAATTTTAAATTTAGGTAATCAAATATAGTAAGTTAATTATGAGAAACTATAAACCTAATTTATCCATTTTGCCTTCTTCATATGACCCATCTTCAGCTGGAAATCGCAGGGATTTTCTAAGATTTGGATACTCTCTAGCAATCGACCAAACAAGACTTTCTCCGCTTGGTAACAAAGTGGATTCTTTCGTATAAAAATCATCTTTCAATGCTTCATCAGCATTAATAATTTGCCAACCTTGAGCTTTGAAAAACTTGATCAAATCATCCAAAAAAAGCGCAGCTGCTAAATTGTGATGCAGTAAAATGGTATGACTAATTTTTTTGGAGCAGAAAACCGATGCAAGCGAATCGTAATAAAACGCTCGATTATACAAGTGTTTAATATAATATGATTTGAACTTTTCGAGCTTTTCAGTTTCCCCAGACTGAATGTATTTAACCAAACGACCATTGATGTACCAATCAGATGCATCCACAGTAACGTGACCTATTTTATAATTTAATTGATTAAATAATTGTTGAACTGAATCGACTTTCTCCTTTGTTTCACCTTGTTTTAAATATGGGAAACGATAAAGCTTCACATAATTTGAGTAATTGCGAATTATACTGTCATTCTGGAGAAAATCATCCTTAAACCACTGAAAAATAGCCTTTGGATGACTATAGTTTTTGTGTTCGAAAGAATGGTTCCCAATCAAATGTCCACGATCATTCCAAGACTGTAAAATAAATCTGCCTTTTTCATTTAATTTATTTTTTCCATGTGCATATAAAATTGCCTTAAGTTGATATTTATCGAGCGTTGACAGAATGCTGTTGTTCCAAAACTCGAAAGGAAAACCTTTATAACTTGAAGTATCTCCATCATCGAAAGTGAAAGCAATTTTCCTAACCTGATTATTAAGTCCTACAGGTCTTTGAGCAAGCAATGTGAATGAAAATATGCAACAAATAAAACTCAATAGCAATCGGTTCATAATTCAGATTTAATAATAAAGAATCTATTTTCTCCCGTACACTATTCTTGGATTTCCGCTCAAATCATTCTCAATTAATACATTTTTCCATCCGTCATTCGTCAAGATTTCAGCCACTTTTTCAGTATTCTCAAAATGACATTCGAGCGCAATTAATCCGCCTGATATAACCGAATTTAAACCGATTTTCGATAATTTACGATAAAACAACAACACATCTGGATCATCGACAAACAAAGCCATAGCGGGCTCGAAATCACGCACTTGAACAGAAAGTGAATCGCGCTCTAAATTTGAAATGTACGGCGGATTAGAAACCAGAACGTCCAATGGCTCTGCCCATTTTTCAAGTTGTAATACATCGGATTTCTGAAAGTCTACATCCAATGAAAGTGATGCGGCATTTTGCCTAGAAACTTCTAATGCTTCATCTGATAATTCCACACCAATAACCTTAGCATTGGAGCAATACGCTTTCAATGCCAGCGAAATACAACCACTTCCAGAACAAGCATCCAGAATCACAGGATTTTCAATTCCTTGCAATTCCATGATGATTAAATTGGCAAGTTCTTCGGTTTCAGGCCGCGGAATAAGCACTGCTGGCGTGACCTTTATTTTCAAATCCATGAACCAAGTGTAACCCATAATATATTGAACAGGTTCGCCCTGAACAAGTCGCTTCACAAACCATGAATACTGCAATACATCGCTTTCTTGCACACGTAAATCGGGCTCAAAATGAATGTCGAGATGCGATAATCCATTGATATGTTGAACAGCCATCCGAAACAAAATGAGTATTTCTCCTTGACTGTATTGCTGTTCAAGCTCTTGATAGAAATACTTTTTAATGTCGGAAATCTTGTTGCCTGCAATTCTCATAGGTGCAAAAGTGCGAAAAAGTCACTGCTTTCATTCGGAAACCTTAAATTCGACCCATGGAATCATTCATGTTGCGTGCGATTGAACTTGCAAAGCGAGGTGCTGGGAATGTTGCCCCAAATCCAATGGTGGGCTGCGTTATCGTTCACGATGGTGTTGTTATCGGTGAAGGTTGGCATCGTAATTATGGCGGGCCGCATGCGGAAGTGCATGCCATTCAAAGCGTTAGCGACAAGTCTCTCTTGTCACAATCTGAACTCTATGTAACGCTCGAGCCTTGCTCCCACTTTGGGAAAACACCACCCTGTGCCGATTTGATTGTTGACTCCAAAATTCCTTATGTATATGTTGCTAACCTCGATCCCAATCCACTGGTTGCGGGGAAAGGCATCGAAAAGCTTCGGGCAGCTGGAATTGAAGTAAAGGTTGGTTTGTGTCACAATGAAGCTGCTTGGATGAACAGGAGATTCCTGACTTTCATGCAGAATCAGCGACCTTACATTCGACTCAAATGGGCGATGAGTTCTGATGGATTCATGGATAAATTGCGCTCCGCGGATGAAAAGGGCTCGTTCAGAATTTCTGGTGATGAGGCCAGAAGGATTAGCCACAGATGGCGCACGGAAGAATCAGCAATCCTTATTGGTTCCAGAACAGCATTGGTTGATAATCCAGAGCTGACCTCTAGATTTTGGCCTGGAAAATCACCTATTTGTGTGTTGATCGATCCGAGTTTAAAAGTACCCGAAGATGCCAAATTATTCCATCAAGATCGTTTGACTTTGGTGTACAATCGATTGATTGAGAAGGCAACAACAAATGCACAATTCATTAAAATTGATGGTGATGATTTGCTTCAAGAAGTTTTGAAAGATCTGTTTGAAAGGAAAGTCCAAAGTGTACTTGTTGAAGGAGGTTCAAAAACGCTGCAATCATTTATTGATCAAAATTATTGGGACGAAATTTCAGTTTTTCAATCCAACCAAACCTTAGGCAACGGATTAAAAGCTCCAACATTTCAATCTGAAAACGCAGATATAGAGATCATTGGGAACGATAAATTAATCTCATATTTTAAATGAATGAGTCTTTAGTACTGAGTCCTCAGTCTTTAGTAAAAAGTTGAAAGGGAAAATGAAAGTACTGGAGCTTCATTAATCTATCCTACGATTTGACTATCAAGTGATTGAAACAATTATATCACTAAACTGAACCCTCGATAAGAATGAGCATAAGGCAACCAAAACAACCTTATGCTGAACAAACTCTTTTCGCCCAACCTACTGCGTGATGCCAGAATCTTGCAGATTGCCTTTTTAAGTTCGTTTTTACTATACGGTGTTTGGTTTCTTGGCTGGACCAATGAAATCAACAATTTCAAAATAATTCTACCGACCGCTATTCTTGTTCAACTTTTAGGAATCTGGTATTTCAAATTACCCTTTGATTCCATCAAAAGCGCACTGATCACAACATTGGGCCTTACATTGTTGCTAAAAACCGATGATGTACAAAGTTTAATCGTAGCCTCCTCTATCGCTATTTCAAGCAAATTTTTCATTCGTTACAAAGGCAAACACATTTTTAATCCCGCCAACATTGGCATTATTGCTTCGATTCTTTTTATCAATGAAAGTTGGGTTTCACCGGGCCAATGGGGAAGTTCGTTGCTACTCTTATTAATGATAGGCTCTGCAGGAATCATGGTTCTAACAAGAGCAGGGCGAATTGATACAGGAATTACATTTCTCCTCACATTATTTACACTCGATTTTTTACGAATTATAGTTTATCAAGGCTGGGAAATTGATGTTTTACTTCATAAATACATGAATGGCTCTTTGTTGCTCTTCAGTTTTTTCATGATCACTGATCCTGCCACAACGCCCAATCATATAAAAGCTAGAATTATCTGGGCATCCGGAATTGCCATTTTCACATTTTACCTTCAATCATTTGTGCAATTACATACTGCTCCAATTTGGGCTTTGTTTTTCATTTCACCACTTACCATAATTTTCGATCTCATGTTAAAAGCCAATAAATTCAATTGGTTCTCTGCACAGCCAATAAAAGCAGGAATTTCCATTACAATTTTAATTTCATTGTTATTTCAATTAATTAATCCACAACCTGCTGCTGCTTTTTGTGGGTTTTATGTCGCTAAAGCGGATGCGAAACTCTTCAACAAAGCGTCGCAGGTAATTCTCGTGCGTGATGGCGAAAAATCGACAATTACCATGAATAGCGATTTCCAAGGAAGCGTAAAGGATTTCGCCATGGTTGTTCCAGTTCCAGTAGTGCTTAAGCGTGATCAAATCAGAATTTCGGATGCTGCATTGTTTCGAAGTTTAGATGATTATTCAGGTCCACGTTTGGTTGAATATTTCGACAGCAATCCATGTTATCCAGTGGTAGTGAATGATGAAAGTGTTACAAGTGCTTATTTGGCTCCTACGAGCAGCCAAATGCTAATTACAAAGGAATCAACAGCCAAACACAAGGTTAAAATTGAAGCGCAATATGTTGTTGGGGAATATGACATCCTTATTTTATCTGCCCAAGAATCAAACGGATTAAGAATCTGGCTTACCGAAAATGGTTATAAAATCCCAGAAGGAGCAAACGAAGTGTTGGAGCCTTACATCAAAAGCAACATGAAATTCTTCGTGGTGAAAGTCAATCTGGAAGAACAAAAGAAATTAGGTTTCGAAACGCTTCGTCCAATTCAAATTTCCTTTAACTCACCAAAATTCATGTTACCTATTCGCTTGGGCATGGCAAATGCGAATGGTGATCAAGACATGATCGTATATGCATTCTCTAAAACCGGCAGAGTAGAATGTACAAATTATAGAACCATAGAAATTCCAACCAACCGAAATATACCTTTAGACATTGAAAGTAAGTTCAGCAAATTCTATAAATCATTGTTCGATCGCACTTGGAGAAGAGCGAAAGATGCCGTTTACTTGGAATATGCATGGAACGTCACACCAAGTTGGGGCGGAATGAAGTGCGATCCTTGTGTTGGCCCTCCGCCACTTACAGCCGATTTGCAAAAAGCAGGTGTTGAATGGACCTCGATGGGACAACAAGTATATTTCACCAGATTGCACGTTCGATACGGAAGAGCATTTTTCCCACAAGACCTTCAATTTCAAGAAACCCCCAACAAACAAAACTTTCAAGGAAGATACATCCTCACCCACCCTGCTGAAGGTGATTTGTCGTGCGATGAAGGACAAGACTATCTTGTGGGCTTGGTTAGAAAACGTCAACGCGAAGTGCAGAACGTAGCTGCATTAACTGGATGGAATACTGATAATTACAGGAATTATCTGAGTCAGTATGTGAATCAAATCAAGGATCCACAGATGAGAAAAAATCTTTGGACTGCATTAATTTTTGAGCAACCAGATCAAAACAACGACAAACCGAACGATTCTGGGCCAATTGGATTTTCTATTTTAATTCTTTTCATTATCGCTTTTACTTTGGTTCTTAGCAAAGACCGTAAGGCTTACAAAGCACTTGAGCAACAATAAAAACAAACAATTCGGAACATTAACTGATTCTTGAATAACCCAGTTGATGTTCCGAATTGGCTTTAATTGAATAGATCTTAAAATTTATCGATCCATGAAGTCGCGTTTACGCTTTTCGATACCAATCATGAATTGATAAGGAGGAGCGCCATTTTCTCCATCTACTGAGCGTTTCTTGGAATCCAATTCACGAACAGTTTTATTGAAATTCTCATCACCTGCGATTACGTTCATTACGTTTCTGCTGTAATTAAAGAAGAACCATTTCTGCGATTCACACTCGATATAAAGATTCAAAATATCTCCACCGCGTTTTTTCACCAATTCTACTTTGCCCTTAATCACCTTGTTGAAAGGGTTTTTCCCAAGGTTCGATAAATGCAGCCATCCTTCGGAAATATAAGAACGCGTTTCGGTGTTCCATTTCATTTCAACATTGGTGAGCACAACACTATGGTTCAGTTCATCTGGAAACTTCTTAATCGTTCCAGTTGCACCCATATCCTTAAACATTTTCTCTGCTGCTTCTTTTCCTAGTAAACGAATCATCGACTTTTTGTAATCTTCAGAAGCTACATCAGATGGTTGCAAACCTGCCGTGGCAGTAATCGTTTCTTCCATGATTTTCCACAATTCAGGAGCAAGGAAGAAGTCCAATGCTATGGTAGTTTTAAACTTCGTTTCATCGGTTCCGATGCTGTGTGAAGCCTTTCCAAAAGAGTTAATTTTTACCTGACCGAGCTCCATTCCAAATGTGATTCGCCCTTCTCCATTCACATCACAATTGGCTTGCTTCATTGCAACGTAATCATCGGCAAGTGCTGGATTCTCGAATTTTTCCTTGGTGGTAATTCTGTACTCTCCAGTCCCTTTGTCGAACTTCAATAAGCCACGAGAAGTTAAAATTTCTAAGTCGCCCGTTTTTTCTTTTTTCGACATGAAAACAGGATACACATGGGTTGAATCTTTCACCAAAACCAAACCAGCCATCAACTTTTCTGCATCCAACGATTTCGGGAACGAATCCACTGGAATCATGATATTTCCTGGATCAATTTCAGCTTTGAATTTCAGCCAGTTTTTATTCACCTTCTCACAATTGTAAACCAACCGCGTTCCACCAACAAACGTCAGATTTTTAGATGGTGCAAATAGGTTGGCGGTTCCCTTGAACTCGAATTCTGGACTCAATGTAAAGTTTTGTCCTTCTGAAACATCAGCAGAACCGATGGTATTGCCTAATGAATCTTGCGAAATACTGGTGAAACTTATCTTCTGAATTTTGCCTAATGCATCTTCGTAATCGTAATCGCCAGAGGCTTTGTATTTTTTCTTTCCAAGGATATCGATCGTTGCATTGTAGATATCGTGGTACTTCAAGTCGTTGTTGGCGTTGATTTTAGAATTGGTGAGCGTGGTGATCACCGCATTTCGTTCAACGTTTAACTTTTCTGCATCAGGATAAATCGTTGCATCCGCTACACGAATCAATTTTACACCTTCGGTTCTGATGGTTCGATCTGCCATGGCATACTTGGCTCTCGGCGCTACGAAGGTGATCGAATCTTGGTCTGGTCGCACCGAAACGAAGCGCGATCCAATCAAGTCGATTTCGTTCATCGAAGAGTTCATGTCGACTTCATCTTTGTCCATGTACCAACGAAGTTCATCCATGTAAGCGATGTATTTGTTCACAGGAAATTCGATGTATGAATCTTCAGCATTTGACTTGAACTGTCCCATGCGATTTTTGAAACTCACATCGGCTTTCACGTTGTCGGTTTTAATGGCCACTTCCTTGGTTCCATCCTCTTTAACTACATCTCTTGCTGTAAAGGCAAATGATGCAGTATCGGATTTGAAATCTTCTTTTTTGAACCTAAACTGCTTAGATTCGATTTCCGCGGCAGCAAACTCAAGTATACCAGCACCTGTCATTCCATCCTCGCCGATGGCAATTTTTCCCTTCAATTTCGACTCTCCAGAATACATCGAGATGGCCTGAGTAGTTTGCTGAAATTCGAATTTTCCAGGTTTGTATGGTTCCCAATGTAGCTTCACATCTGCTGCTTCAACGTCGGCATACTCCACTTTTCCGATTGTTTCAGGCTTTACGGTCAAGCTCCTACAAAATGCATTCACAGAATCTGGATAAAAAACGAAATCATCAGATTTTGCTGTGGTTGTGATATACTTGATTTCACCAGTTCCACGCAAGCCTTTGTGGCTCATTTGTAGTTTGTTGATGAATGTTCCTTTGCTTTCGTAAATCGCTATGCCCGATTCTTCGGTTTTCCGCTTAAATCCAAGCGAATAATCTTCCTGAAGGGTGAGTTTTTCCCGAATGTCGGGAAGGATGTTAGCAGATACAAATGTTCCATCGAAGATCAAACCGGAGTTCGAAAAGTTATCGAGTGAATCCACTTGGTATGGATCCAGTTGGAAGTAAAAATTGCTTCGATTGTACACCCCACCAAGGATAGAACCCTTGTCGTAGTAAGCATACGAATTCTTCACTGAGTTAAAAACTGGATATTGTGCTAGCGATTTTGATCCGCTCTTGTTGTAAGGATGGTCGATGAGGATATCACCGATTACGTTTTCAATTACGGTTTTCACTTTTTTCAACTGCACTTTTCCGAATTCGTCTTTGTCGTCGCTTTCAACACGTAAACGCAACGAATCCACATTGTCGAGGTTGATCTTAAACTTGTCGTAATCGAAATCGAATTTCTTCCCGAAAAACTCGAATCGACCTGCCATGATGCGCCCGGCAAAATCGAAATTTCTGTTTTTGTGCACCAACAATTCTTGGTTTTTCGGATAAATAACCACGTTCTGGGAATCTGATAGGAAAATCCGTTCAACACCGTGCATGCGTAAATCCCAATTCAATAAACTCAGCTCGGCGTTGTTTTCGGATCCCGAAACATTTGAGAAGAACTGAATTACATCATAATCGGCACGACCGTTCACCGCGAGCAAATATTTCCTCAATCGAGGCTTCATGGTGACCATTTCAGTTTCTTCGTTGAACAGCACAAATCCCATATATGAAAGCCGACGGAGGATATGTCGAACCTGCGTGATTTCTATTCGGTACCAGTTTGCCACTTCTTGCGCGGAGAACTCTTCGCGACCGGTTTTGTCGGCAAGCTTTCGAATTACTACGAGCGGACTTTCTTCGTCCATGCCCTGAATTTCGATAAAACGTTCTTCGCGGAAATAATCGGAAGATTCGAAGAGCGCCTTACTTTCTACAGCTCCTGCGATGGCTTTGAAACGGATGGTGGGTTCGCTTGTTTTCCAATACAACACTTCAAAGTCCATATCAATTTGATGGTAGGAATTGAAATATGGTGTTTTTGCAGCTCCTTCTTGGTTTCTGAGAAGATAGAGTTCACCTTTTTCATCCAAATAGCGAAACGTGAGGCCCGGGTGATTGATAGAATCTGTGTCTAAACGAATTTTCACTTGCGCGAGCGACGATTGTAGACTTTTGTCTTCGATCAGGAATGTTTTCGACTTGGCTTCGATAAAGGGTTTTCCTTCACGTTTGAAGATAAATGTGGCCAAGTTTTCGTTTGTTCCAGAACCGAGCAATTTCTTCCCTTGAATGGAGATCCCGCCGAGGAAATCAACATTCTTGTAGATCTCGTTGATGACAAATGTATTGTTGTAGGTCGTGAACCGAGGATAAGTTGCATCGCGGCTTTCTGCATTGTCGGATAATTTATCGGCAACGGATCCTAAAAGCGGTTCTTTAAAGTATTTTGGATAGCTCAATGTGGCGCTATCGGCTGTGAATTTGGTGGTTTTTACAGGAAGCAAATAGGTTGATAATCTTGCATTGGCTTCCTCTTCTTTAAGCCCAACGCGCGACCAAAGGAGCTTTCCACCTTTGCCGTAAAATTTATAATCAATTGGATGAAACACTCCGGAAGTGAATTCGACCAAGGTGGAATCTGCACGATTTACACCACGCAAATTGGTGGTTTCAAACGTTACTTTTGGGATGCTATCGTAACTAAAAACGAAGTCGCCACGCCCCATGTACCAAGTAATAGATTCACTTTTGTAAAGTGCGTTTTCTCGAAAAAGATCCTCTGAAATTTGAAGGTATTGATCGTATTTACCTGAAGTGAGTTTGGTTACTGTTTTTTCGAGTGTGGAATGCCAATCGTTAAATTGCTGAACCGATTTTTTCCCTTCATCCCACGCAATAAGACAGCGGATGTAATTCTTGAAATTTGGGAAAGCTGTCATCCGTTTTTTGAGCATCGCATTGGCAACTGTCACCACGGTTTGCTGCTGAGCGCTATTTAATTTGGTGAGCCAAATGGGTTCGAACACATCCAAAAGGTCGTTGGTAGCCTTCTTATCGGCGGCTTCCATGAAGGATTCGAGGTCTTTGAGAAAGACTTCACCAGTTCCGGAAAAACTCTTCATGGGTTGTGCGATCAGCGATCCGACCTGAAACAGTAACAGAAAAATGACAAGGATTTTATAGCTTTTCATAGATAAATCAATGCATGCAAATTATCTAAAACCAACGGGTGTGCTTCGTTTTATGGTATGCTACTTTTGAACAAGTTTTCGGCATGTTAGAATGCTAAAACGATGCATGAATTAATCAGGGATATTGAAAAATACCATGCTTGATAATCAGCAATTATGCAACGAATGGTGGCATCAGTGTATGCAACCGAGATAAATTCTCGATTTCAGAATATAAATATTCGGAAAATTTTTTCGCAATTGCTTTGCATATCGACGGGCATCTTTCTCCTTTTCAAAAATTCCGGCAACAATGGCAAAAGTGTTCTTTGATGCTAACGTTTGATAAGCATCTAAATATTCTATACTGAATTGTGGTGATGCAAAACGTCGGGGAAAATATTGTCCACGGTAAATTTCATCATCCGAATCAAATGGTATCATCAAACTATCTGTTGTAGGATCGAAAACCCTTCCGAGGCTATCGAAATCAATGTTTACTTTCAAAACAGCATCATAAATGGCAGCACGCAATTTTAAATAATCCATTGAAGTATCGGCGATCAGAAAAAACCAGTCTTCCAATTCACTTGGCTGCTCAAAGTCTGATGAAATAGGCAACCTAGCTGATTCATCAGTAACTACAAGGATTCTCTTACCATGTTGCCCTTCCCCCGAACGGGGAATGAAAAACAAAAGCAGCAACAAGCAGAAATACCTCACTTAACGATGAATTCTAGTTTTACCAGCATTTTTTGAACTGCCGGACAAACAAACGTATTCTTATAAGTAAGTTCGATCAGCTGGTGGAATTTCTTCCGATCGGTGTGAGGATAGGTTCTGCAAGCGGTTGGACGGTCATCATAAACTTCACAGCGGTTGTCGCTTTGCAAAAACGGGCACGGTGAAGATTTCAATACATAGTCGCCATCTTCGTCGATTCGCAGATAATTCTCGATAAGCTGAACAGGTCGAATACGTAGTCGTTTGGCGATGCGATCGATGTCTTTCGATTGAAAAATTGGGCTAGTTGTTCTGCAGCAATTCGCACAGGTAAGGCAATCCAATTCGGCAAAAGTATCTTCATGAAGCTCCTGCATCATGTTATCGAGTTGTGCGGGCGGTTTGCGGGCAATTTGATTCAAAAGTGCACGGTTTTGCTTTTTTCGCAAATTCGCTGCATCACGAATGGTTGTAGGATTATAAACTGGTGTTGACAAGTTCCCGATTCTGGTTTTGTGTAATCCTCCAAGCAGATTAACTTTGCGCTAAATTACAAATCATCGATTAATTGGAATTGAAAAACCTCTCACTAGCGTTCCTGCTCATTTTTTTTGCCTCGCAATTTTTATCGGGCAGATCGAATGATGCATTGGCTGGGGTGAATCATTCAATTCAAATTTCGCCTCCCGACACTATTCCTCCGTTTCTGATTATGGAATCGGACGAATATTACCCTGAAGAAGGGGATCCATCGATTGAGGAAGAAGATGATGAATTCGAAGAAGGTGAATTTGTTCAGCATTATGATGTTGCCACCTTGTCGAAAATGACAGCTTTCGAAGTGTATGCTGCAGTTTGGGATACCGCCAGAATAAATCCATATGGCTTGGATCTGAAAACCAAATCGGATACAACCATGCTCACTTTGTGGAGAAATCCAAATTCGGATTATTCGCATCCAACTTGTGGCAATGTGACTTCAGAATTTGGCATGCGCGGGCACCGCTATCACTACGGAATTGATCTTGATCTCGAAACTGGAGATGCAGTTTTATCGGCGTTCGAAGGCACGGTGCGAATTGCAAAATACAGCACCACTTATGGCTATTACGTAATTGTTAGACACTCGAACGGGCTCGAAACTTTGTATGCCCACTTGTCGAGAATATTGGTAAAATCGGGCGATAAACTCAAAGCAGGAGATTTGGTTGGTTTAGGTGGAAACACAGGTAGATCAAGAGGTTCACACTTGCATTTTGAAGTTCGTTTTCTTGGTCAACAGCTAGATCCAAGACAGGTAATTGCGTTTGAAGAATATTCTTGCCGAACTCAACAACTGCCAATTACATCGTCGAGCTTTAATTATCAACGCGTTGCAGCTGAGCAAAAAGCTAAAATTGGGAACACGCGTTACTACAAAGTGCGCAGAGGCGATACCTTGGGAAAAATCGCCAAGAAGAACAAAACCACGGTAAAAAAGATCTGCAAACTGAATAAAATTAGTACGCGCACCAAGCTAACGCCAGGTAGAAGAATTCGCGTAGCTTAGCGCACTACAGACAAAAATGTTATTTTCCTTACTGTAATAGAATTACAATTGCAGTGCTTTGTAAATTAGCGACTTATTGCTTACGACTATGAAATTAAAATCTTTGATTGTTGCTGCGTTTTCTATCCTACTAGGAACATTAGAAAGTCAAGCACAATGCCCGATTGGACAGGCAGAAGTGGTTATCGAAATTGTAACCGACAATTATGGATATGAAGGTTATTGGCAATTAACGCCAGGCGGAAATGCTTGCGGAAATGGCACCATCGTTTCGGGCGGAAACAATTTGGTAGGTTGCAATGGCGGCGGAATTCAACTTCAACAGCCCGGTGGATATGGCAACAACCAATCATTCTTCACAAATCCAGTTTGTTATCCGCTCGGAAACTCCTACACAATTCATTATGTGGATGAATATGGCGATGGAGGATTCCAGTTTAATGTAATCATTAATGGATTCCAGACTTATAATTTTCAAGGAACTGGAGAAGGTGGTGCTTATACATTTTTGGTTGAAGAAGCACCTGCAAACGATGTGATGGCGCTTGGTTGGATCAATTCAACCTTCATCGATTACCGGTATGTTGCCGATCAGCCGCATCAATTCAAATTGGGCGTTTTCAATAAAGGCACCGACACCGTTGAATCTATCCAATTTCAATACAGCATTGCTGGCGGACAAACGGTGAGCTCCAGTGCAAGTGGATTGTCGATCCCTAATTTTGGAAGAGCGATTGTAACCATCCCCGAACCTTGGACAGCCCCAGCAGCTGGAACTTACAACGTTACGATTTCTATTACAGGTGTAAACGGACAAGCAGATGAATTCATGTTAGACAACGATTTCACCATCGCCTACGAAGCTGGTCCATCCAGACCCAATATTTTAGATCAATACACAACCGGAACACCATCATTCACAGTGATTGCCAACAGTTCCGATATGGTCTCCTCCCCTACCGATTTAGATTTTCATCCAGCATTGAACCGCAACGAACTTTGGGTAACCAACAAGGGCACTGAAAATTCAGGAGGAACCACGGTAACCATCTACAATGCGGGCTTGCCTAATCAGAATTCAGAATTCCTTCAAGACGGAAACGCTTGGCATTTCATGTCGCTTCCAACAGGAATTGCCTTTAGTGAGAATTACAATTTCGCAACCTCACCTGGCGTATTTAACGCAAATCACCAACCTACAAATCCATTTACAGGACCAACACTTTGGTCGAGCGATCCTGAAATCTATGCCCAACCTTCGGGTGGAAATGGCAGTCATATAGATATGTTGCATCAAAGTCCTTACAGCCAAGGAATCGCTTGGGAGCGTGACAATGCTTTTTGGCTAGTGGATGGTTACAGCAATGATGTGGTGCGTTACGATTTTGTTGATGATCACAATCCAGGAAACGACGACCATTCGGATGCAACAATCAGAAGATATTCGGATGTAGAATTGGGCAGAGACCTTCAAGGCATTGTGCCATCTCATTTGGAATTGGATGAATCGAAAACATGGCTGTATGTGGTAGATCATGGCAACGACCGTGTGATCAGAATGAATATCACCACAGGTACTTCTGGTCCAGCGCCTTCAATGCCACAAACAGAAGGTGTTGAAGAATATTCTACCATTACTGGCTATACTTGGGAGACTGTTGTAAACACAGGGCTTCAAAAACCATGTGGCATCATTGTAAAGGGCGACAAGATGTTTGTGAGCGACTATGCCACGAATGAAATTATCATGTACAATATCTCTACAATTCCTGCGGTTGAAATAAACAGAATTGTTACACCAGCAGATGGAATAATGGGGATCGCTTTAGCTCCTGATGGCAAAATATGTTATGTTGATCACATTGGAAATGAAGTGGTAAAAATCTCTCCATTCGAAGGCACAGTAGGAACAGAACAAATGAGCGCTTCAACATCTAGAATCAGCCCGAATCCTTCCAATGGCGAATTGAATATTTATCCAACACCTTCACCTAAATCTGAAATTGAAGTCTTGGACGCAACAGGAAGATCGATCCTTAAATCGAACTACGAAAATCTTCAGAATCAGACATCTTCATTTTCACCCGGCGTTTATTTTATTCGTTTAAATTCGACTACAAATCCGATGAAATGGGTTGTCAAAAACTAATTGATATCGCAATCATTTTCTCTAAAACACTACATTTAATTTAATTTCCGTCTTCTATATTGATCAGATTTTCATCATTAATAACCATTTCATCCTTCAGATATGAAAACAAAGCTACTTTACAATTTTAGCAAAGTGCTGTTCACTTTTGCTGCAATCGCTGTTACGGTTTCTGCTTGTAAAAAGGATGAAGAAGAAGCAGATGATGAAATTCCAGAATCTACTACAACACCTTACAATTTGGTGATTCCTGCAGGGTTTCCTGCCATGAATATTCCCATCGACAATGCACTTACGGTTGAAGGTGTTGCGTTGGGTAGAAGGTTGTTTTACGATCCGATCTTGTCGTCGAATAACTTGGTGAGCTGTTCAAGTTGTCACAATCAACAAATGGCATTTACCGACAATGGAAGTCAGTACAGCTTTGGGGTGGATTCTATCGCAGGCACTCGAAATTCGATGCCGATCATGAATTTAGGATGGGCGCCAAACTTTTTCTGGGATGGTGGCACAACAAATCTTGAAACGCAAGCAAGTGCTCAGATCACAGATCCGATCGAAATGCATCAAACACTCGATGAAACTGTTTCGAAATTGAATAGTCATCCAGAATATCCAGCATTGTTCAACAAGGCATTCGGTTCGAGTGTGATAACATCTGCAGCGCTCATTCGGGCGATTGCACAATTCGAAAGAACAATCATTTCAGCCAATTCGAAGTACGATAAATTTCTAAAAGGCGAAGTTACTTTGACCACACAAGAGCAATCAGGATTGGCCATTTATACCGATGCTTCGAAAGGAAATTGCAACAGTTGCCACACTTTGGGAGGAACGTTTACCAACTATGAATTCAAAAACAATGGTTTGGATGTGGTATCAACCGACGAAGGACGAGGTGGAATTACAACACTCGAAGGTGATAAGGGAAAATTCAAAACGCCATCGTTGAGAAACATCGCAGTGAGTGGACCATACATGCATGATGGAAGGTTCTCAACATTGGAACAATGCGTTAACCATTACAATACTGGAATTCAAAATCATCCGAATCTTGCAACAGAACTAAGTGGTGCAATTTCAGGTCGTATGAGCGCACAAGAAATGCAAGACTTGGTTGCATTCCTCAATACTTTAACCGACGATACCTATCTAACCAATTCAGCATACGGAAAACCATGAAAAATCTTTTCTTGGGTTTGGTCATCATTTGTTTGATGGCAGGTTGCAATTCAGCACCTGAAAATGCCAAAAAGCTATCCTTTAAGGTGTGGGGCAATTGCGGAATGTGCAAGAAAACCATCGAAGGTTCACTCAAGGATAAGCCCGGTTTAATTAGTGCCGATTGGAATGTAAAGACCAAACAGATAGAGATTTTGATCGATTCTACAAAGACAAATTCGGAAGATGTTCATCAATTGATTGCTTCCTCAGGGTATGACACCGATTTACAAAAAGGGAATGATGCTGCATACGAGAATCTTCACGCTTGTTGCAAATACGATAGAAAGCCTTAGTAAATCAATAAGGAGTTTCTATTTATAAAAAGAAGTAACAATATTTTTCAACTGTAAAAATGAATCATGAATCAGTCGAAGCTATTTCTTATAATTTTAGTTGCTTTTTCAAGTTTTCTAAGTTGTAATACAACCAAAAAAGGAACCAATTCTGGTATGTCATCCGACAATCCCAATTCCGATTTGATAGAAACTTATTGGAAGTTAACTGAATTAATGGGCGAGCCAATCGCTATGACACCAGATACAAAAAAGGAGATGCACATGGTGATAAAAAAGCAAGAAAATCTGGTAAACGGAAACAGCGGGTGTAATAGTTTTATAGGCAGTTATATCGTGTTGGAAGGCAACCGAATTAGCTTTTCTCAATTGATAAGTACTAAGATGGCTTGCATCGATATGGAAAAAGAAACAACATTTATGGAGGCCCTTCAAAAAGTAGACAATTATACAATACAGGGTAAAATACTCAGTCTGAATAAGGGCAGGATGGCTCCTTTGGCAAAGTTTGAGGCAGTCTATTTGAAATAAGACTTTGGTGTTGGAGAAGCCTGAAAATATAAAATCCCGTTCAGCAAATGTTGAACGGGATTTTTCAATAAGCATTAATGATGATGTATGCTTATCAAAACTTATTAATACTACATATAAATCAGAAGTAGTTAATTACTTGAATAATATTGAAATGGCACATCGTATTCAATGTCTAATAAATTGAATCGTGCATAACAAAAGTCTTTACCTTCAAGTCTCCAAAAGGCTTCATTTCTAGTTGGAATAAAAATACCATTCATCTTTTTGTAATCGGTAAATTTAACGATCCAAGTTTCCTTGCAAATCTGTTGATGCAATCGGTTAAACTACATTGAAACTCGTGAGATAAATTAAAGAAGCGATGTGTAAGTTGTTTTTATTCTACAACCCGGATCACAACATTACCAGTCTTTTGACCAGTTTCTACGTAGGTGTAAGCTTCCACTATTTCATTCAATTTGAAATAACGATCAATAACAGGGCTAAATGCACCACTTTCAAAAAGTTCTTTGACAAACATTAGATCGTCTTTTGAAATTGTTGGAATTGGAAACAAGACTTTCCTTCCACCCCAAAGTGGCGTTAAGAGTGCATAAAAAACATTCGAAGCATATTTCCCTAACTCGGTTGAAATGTAAACACCATTTTTATTTAACAAGGGTTTGCATTTCGGAAATGTACTTTTACCAACTGCATCAAAAATAAAATCAAATTTATTTTCGGTTTCTTTAAAGTCCTGATTTTGATAATCTATAACGATATCTGCTCCCAAACCTTCAACTAAATCGATGTTTTTGGTATTACAGACAGCGGTTACATGGGCTCCAAAATGCTTCAATATTTGAACTGCAGCCGATCCGATAGCGCCAGTTGCTCCATTCACCAAAACTTTTTGACCTGATTTCACTTTTGCAGCACGAACATCAACCAAAGCATAATGAAAACCTTCTGAAAAGGCTGCTGCTTCTTGAAAACTTGCTCGATCAGGCATGTTTATTACTGCTGCTGATTCCGGAATTGTCAAATATTCTGCATGGCCACCAAAGCTCTTTTCATTAAAACCAAAAACACGGTCGCCCAGATTAAAGGCTTTTACACTTTTTCCTACTCCTTCAATTATTCCCGAAAATTCACAACCTAATACATTGAATTTTGGCTTGAACAATCCACTCCAAAATCGGGAAATAAAATACTCAGCACTGCGAAACCCTGCATCTGTTCTATTTACGGTAGTTGCATAAACTTTCACTAACAATTCATTGTCGAGAGGAATTGGTTTTGCAACCTCTTGCACTTGGGCAACACGTGGAGGTCCATAACTTTTGTATACAGCAGCTTTCATCTTAAATATCTTAATAATTAATCTAATTGAATAACTAACAAACGAGCATCCCTAACCACTTGGTTGAGATCCTTAATCAAAGCACACCAAAATGCCTTACTGTAAAACGATCTTGTGAAATTCTGAAGAATCCTCAGTATTTACATTAAGCAAATAGATCCCCTTTTTCAAATCAGCGACATACAATGCATTCGATGTGCTTTTCAAGACCAATCGGCCCTGCATATCGAAACAATCTACCGAGTGAAAACCAACCGCTTCAATCTGTATCCGGTCAATTGCAGGATTAGGATAAATCAATACGCCTTCAGAAAGGTCGTTTGAAATTACCGTTGGATTCAAATTGTATTGAAAGATATAGCCTTCGTTCCCGGAACTACCAGGAACAATTGGATTTAACGCTCCATCACCAGGATTTGTGGTTCCATCTAATTGGCCTGCCAAATGAACAATCGATCCACTTAATCGAATATCGTTGGCCGTTTGGTTATTTGAACCACCAACAATGTTAAGGTCCGACAATATAAATGCGGAATTAAAAAAGGCCATAAATGCATCCGAAGAATCCCCAGAACTCAATTCTAAATACCCAGTATCTGTAGGAAACTTAATGTTGCCTGTGAAATTCCCTGCTGCTATTAAATCGTTGTTTGGCGTATACTCTAAAGCGTTGATATTGGCCGAAAGCCCTGTTAATCCTTCAACAACATAATTTCCTAACAAATCCCCATTGCTTGCATAACGGAGTAAAAACGGAGCCGATGAAATTCCGTTTGAAGCAATAATTGTAGTACTAAAACCTGGATCTGCATCAAAGGAAGGACTGTTCATCGTTCCGGTTAAAACGATTTCATTGTCGGGATTTACCAATAGCGCAGTGCCCAATTCGATAGAATTTCCACCCAAATTAAAGCCCCAGCTTAATGCACCTGTGGTTTTCAAGTAACGAATCAAAAAGGCATCTGTGGCACAAGTTAAATTCGTAGTTCCAAGACTTGGGTCAATATCGGTAGTTCCGCCCAACAATCCTGTGCAATACACTGCTCCATCTCCTGATAAGGCAATCGCCGACACGAAATCGATGGCTGGATTTACCGATCCAAATGTATTTACCCATCCGAACGTTAAGTTTGCATCATATTGAGCCACAAAACAATCGCCTGAGGTAACAAATGATGTTCTGCTTTGGGCAAATGGTCCAAAATCAAAATCTACAGTGTTGGCATATTGGCCACCGATAAAAAATGCACCATCGGTTGGATCTATTTTGATTGATCTGATATCGAATGTTCCTCCAGCAGTGATATCACGAAATTCCAAAAGGCTTCCATCGTTTCCATTAAACTTGGCGAAAAAACCATCCAATGCACCGGCTGGAGCCGCCGTTAAACCTGAAAAACCAGCATCAGGATCTAAATCCATGCTTCCTGTGAAACGCCCGGAAATCCAAACGTTTCCTTCCAAATCTGTTTCAATAGCTGATACTTGATCTGTTCCTGTTCCGCCAATCGCTTTTGCCCAATCTAACTGACCAGTTGAAGAATAACGAGCTAAATAAACATCTTGAAAACCATATCCCTGCAAGATATTTCCTCCAATGGTGGCAGGCCCGATGAAATTCCCAACCACAAAAATACTTCCAGCTGGACCAGGACTAATTCTTTGGGCATTGTCGTTCTGATTTCCTCCAAAAGCATGGCCCCACTCGAATTGTTGAGCAAATAGCATTGAAGGAAGTAAAGCCAAAAACAGCAGTGTCGATCTCATTGATTGTGGTTTGCTTGGCAAAAATAAGCAAAGCAAAGC
>CAMCXT010000028.1 GCA_945883545.1 Chitinophaga pinensis
TCGATTAGTAATTGACGAAACTTGGCTATATTCGCTATGAGGTTGTGCATATTGGAATTGCTTGAGAACTCTTCTAATATACTGTATATCAGTTTAATGCACAACCTTATTTAAGTTTATTTATTTACAATTTCAACCGCACAACGGGTCTTGTCAATTTGAAGAAATCCAATCTTAGTTCAATTTTAACAGGCAATAAATCTGCTTTTCAACAATATGATAATCAAGATAATATGAAAATACACAAGTGAATAAAAGCGAATTAATACTAAAATTGAGATAAAAGTAATCGTCGATTATTTCTATCGTCAGACCAATTCTGGGCTTTAACTACAATAGATTTTAACCCAATCTCCCTCATTTTGATTAGTTCGCCAATAAAGGAAACAGTAAAAACACCAATAAAGTGAATAATTGTTGTTCGAAGAATCTCAAAACCCGAAAACAACACATGATGAATGCATCAAAACCCAATCTACTGGGAAGCGATTTTATTTACAAATTTATCAAAGCAATCGATGAATTTAATTCACATGATTGTTGATAAATACACCTAGCTTAATTCATTGATTTTTCTTTGGGAAACCCAACTATCCCCTTCCCAAGGGGCAAAATAAACAATCGATTTCAAACAAGCCGTTTTTATCCGATTATAAACGTTTATAATCGGATAAAAATCAAATAGAAGCATAAGTACTTAACTGTCATTATATTGTAAACGAAAGCTATCTTCACTTGATTATTCAATTAGAACTGAATGCTGCTCAGTAGTAGGTCAATTTCAAAATGATATCCATCACCAATACATGCAAATTGAACTTAACTATTTTATGAAATTCATCTCGACCAATTACAATTAATCATTTATCTAATTTCTTGGTTTTTAGAAAGCATAACAATTGACTTCATTTCAAAGATTCAATGCTCAAATTTTGATTTACATTTTTCATTGAAAACCCTCTTGCGATTGTTAACTTCGCAGACTTCTAAACCATCACATGAAAAACATTGTTTTAACGGCAATTTGCCTGCTCACGACATTGCTCAATGCGCAGGAAAATTACAACATGCAATTGCGCAGCCATCTTGAATTCCCAGGAAAAAGCTGTGCAAATATTTGGGGATATGCCGATCCTCAAGGAAACGAATACGCTTTGGTAGGAACAAGCACCGGTTTAAGTATTGTGAACATTACCAATCCTGCTGCGCCTGAACTGCTTTTTGAAGTCCCTTCTGTAGAAAACTTCTGGCGAGAGGTGAAAACTTGGCAAGGGTATGCTTATATGACAACCGAAGGCGATAATGCTGGATTAACCGTGATCGATCTTACAAATCTTCCCAACAGCATAGATTTTCAGGTTTACGATGGTGATGGCGCAATAGCTGGTCAACTATCCACAATTCATGCGCTTCATATCGACAATGGAAAATGTTATTTATATGGTTCTAATATTGGCGTTGGCGGTATGTTGATTCTAGATCTTACAGATCCTTGGAATCCATCTTATCTAGGACAATACGACAATTACTATGTGCATGATGGAATTGTTTATGGAGATACAGCTTGGACAGGCAATATTTATGATGGCTTCTTTACTGTGATTGATGTATCCGACCCTTCAAATCCAATCGAATTAACACAACAAGAAACACCAGGTAACTTTACACACAACACTTGGTTGAGCGACGACCGCAAGTTTCTGCTAACAACAGACGAAATACCTAATTCCTACCTTGCCTCCTACTCTATAGATGATATTGGGAATATCTCTGAAGAAGATCGTTTTCAAACTTCCCCTGGCTCAAATTGCATCGTTCACAATACACATATTTTGAACGATTACGCTGTTACTTCGTGGTATACTGAAGGGGTTGTTGTGGTCGACAATGACCGTCCGAATAACCTGATCGAAGTCGCGAAGTACGATTTTTCAGATTTTGAAGGTGATGGATTCAATGGTTGCTGGGGAGTTTATCCTTATTTACCGAGTGGAAACATCATTGCCTCTGATATTGAAACTGGACTTTGGGTCCTTACGCCTACCTACCAACGCGCATGCTATTTGGAAGGAACTGTGAAAGACAGTATTTGTGGAACAAATCTCGAAGGTGTAACTGTAACCATCGGTAATAACTTTGTAACAGATTCGAGCAATATCAATGGAGTTTTCAGAACTGGGACAGTAGTTCCAGGAACCTATTCTGTAACTTTCTCCAAGCCAGGATATAACTCACAAACATTCAATAACCTCGTTTTCGAAAATGGAGCACTGATTACCTTGGATATTGTGCTTTTCAGTGAAACCACCGTTCCTCTTGCGGGAACTGTGTTAAACGACCAAAATCAACCTGTAAATAACGCCTCTGTTTATGTCAGCAATAGCCAATCTGGATACAACTTCAATACAGATGCTTTGGGAGAATACGACCGTTGCGACCTTCAACCAGATCTCTATACGGTAGTAGCTGGAAATTGGGGGTATGTTACCGACTGTCAAGCCGACGTTTCTCTTTCTGCCGCCAATGCTGAAGTGACCTCCATTTTGCCACTCGGCTATTACGACGATTTTCAATTCAATTTCGGCTGGACGCAATCAGCAACCTCTGGCGCTGGATTCTGGGAAAGAGCAATTCCTGTTGGAACAACTATTACCGGAAATACCTCGAACGCTGATGTTGATGCAGACGGAGATTGCAATGGTTTTGCTTATGTAACCGGAAACGCACCAGGCAATGGACCAGGTTCTGATGATGTGGATGATGGATATTCACGTTTGGTTTCGCCAGTGATGGATCTTTCAAATGCTGTTGATCCCCACATCTCCTTCAAATATTGGTTTTTTAATGGTGGAGGAAATTCAACACCCAATGATACATTGTATATAGTAGTGAGTCAGGACAATGTTGATTATTCAGTGGCAAAGTTCACCACAACACAAACCATGTCGCAATGGGTTGACTATTCATTCCGTGTGAAAGATTTTATCGAAGTACCAGCAAATGTTCAATTCAAGGTTGAAGCCTACGATTTCCTTCCTGGTCATCTCGTAGAAGCAGGGATCGATATGTTCAAGGTTGATGCATTTGGATTTGTAGGGACTGAGAACAATGTCGAATTATCTTCCAATGGAGTAATTCAACCAAATCCATCTAGCGGTGAGGCATATTTGAACCTTCAAGAACCAGTGAAACATATTACGATCACCGACTTAAGTGGTAGAGTGATTTCCATGATCAACAATAGTAATAACCAACTCAAAGTGCAACTGCCTTCTGATCTTCAGTCGGGTTTATACCTCGTTACTTATTGGGGAACCAATGGAAGCGGCACCTGTCGTTGGATGAAGCAATAACTCAAAATCAACCATAAAAAAAGCCCTGAGCATCTAGATACTCAGGGCTTTTTTTATGAATTAAAATCTCACCAATCGTCCTTCTTTTTAACTGGATCAGTTTCAATGAATCGTTCAAGACTTTTAATGGTCTCCTTCATAAAATCATCTGTTTGCTTCAAATACAGCGCAAAATTCGGATCATAGTTGGTTGCTTTAGTATCCATCCAACGCTCAATTGGGTAGTAGGACGTTTGCTTCCAACTGATATTTGTGATCTCATACTTGAACTTCCCATCCTTGCACATGATCTTGAATTTGTAGTTTACCAATCCTGCATCAACCATCGGTACTGGCTGCTTTTTTGAATTAGGCTCTGGACGCTGAATCGTAAAACGATACCCTCCTTCGATCACTCTTGCTTCCGCGTCAGCTTTCTTTAAAGCTTCTACTGGATTTTTGAAATAGGTCTTCATCCAACGTAGTGAACGATTGTATATTGAGTCCTTGTTCATTCCCGGCTCCTCAACTACATCCGTATACGTAATTAAATTGGAAACTTCGTCAATAGGCATTTTAGGCGCCGCTGGAGCCTGAGCCTGAATTGTTGCCGCCCATAAACTTGCGACGGCAATGGCAGTAAAAATTTTTGGTTTCATAGGTATGTTTCTGATATGTACAAACTTATTGGCTCACAACGGTTCTAATACAGCCGACCATTCACTTTTATCGTTGAGTTTTTAACAATTACAATGTTTCAAATCCTCCCGATTTAGAAATAGCACGTAATTGTTGGAAATGATGTTTCATATGATAGGTCAGAAATTTTACGCCATGGTGCATCAAAAGTGGACCAGCCAAAGGGTGCTTAAAAACCAAGCTAGTCTTGTGCTCCTTAGGGTAATTTAGAATCAGTTCCTGAAATTCTAACCGCGTCGACTTCCAGTTCTCTAAATCAAAAGTTCGTTCATTGTCCTGAACCGAAACCGTGGATGGAGCTTTATATTTTTTAGGCAACCAAAGAGCAACTAACAATAAGACAGCATTTTTACGATGGCTCCAGCCAGCTTTCTTGATTTTGGGCGATATCAATCGATTTCTAACCTGTCGCAACATCATTTCCTCAATAGCCATTAAGTGATAGAATACGTCATACACCGACCAACTCCCCTTTTTGATTACGAATCGTCTATCCGATTCACTTAATTGGGAATACCAATCCCAAAGTTGATCAGTGCTATCGTAATAATTTTGAGAAGCTCTTTTTAAGGAAGAATAGCTCATAAAGTTATTTTCTATAAAACTAAAATTTATGTTCCAATGCGTTTCAATTTCTAGGTTAAACAAATTGTCTTGGCCCCGAAATTATTCGAATTGTGAAGCCCGTGCTCATTTTCACTTTTCGTAATGCTCTTCAAGATGTGTTTTTCAAGCCTTTCGCTCCGCGGAAGATGAATTCCTTACAAGCTCATCATTCGCAATTACGTTTATCAATTCAAATGATTGGTAGGTTTCATGTCGCATTTCGTTTCCGCTGAAGGATTTTCTTACATATGTAAGGCATTGCATGGCATGAAGAATTTTAAAAGAAACCGATAATTCACTTTTGTAGTAAACCATTTCACAACGGTTAACTATGAAAAGAACATTTTACTCAGCTATTCTCATTTTAAGTACAACAGGCATAATGAGTGCCCAATCGAACAATGCAAGAGTAAATGCACTCGTAGCAAGTTCTATTCAATCAGATAAAAATGCAGATCCAAATTTTGCAGTTTTTAGAACGATGGAATCCGTTCGCCATGGTATGCTTCCAGGATTGCGCGGTGTGCAAGTGAAAGTAGATCAACCTATTTGTGAAGGCCAAACGGGAAGTGTTGCATTAGTGAATGAATCTGGGGAAGCTTGGAAATACAAAATCATTGATAGAAATGGTCCACTCATTCAAGAAGGTGATGTTGGATACAACCGAAGAATAGGAAGCCTAAACAATGGCGCATATCTGATCCAATTCACGCTGGCAAACGGAACATCTGTAATTGATGAATTCACTATCCGCCGTGGAAAGGGCCTACAAGCAACAATTATTAGTGAATCACCGGTAGTTGTTTCTGGACAACCGATCAGATTTACCGCTGAAGCTCAAGGAGCAACAGAGTTTACCTGGGATTTTGGGGATGGTTCAACAGCTTTTGGCGAAGCAACGATCGAACACACCTTCAAGTCACAAGGAACATACAACATTACATTGATTGCCAACAATTTCGATTGTAAAGCAGAAACATATACAAGTATCACAGTAGCAGGCGAACCAGCCGCTGTGGAAAAAGGAGAATAGTAAATTCAATTTGGTTGTTGAATGTTTAGAGCATGCAGTTGAGTCCTGCATGCTCTTTTTTTTATTCTTTGCAGTATGAAGCTACTACAAGATCTATGTTCAGTTCGGTCTGTATCGGGTGATGAATTACCCATCAGAAATTTCCTTATCGATTACGTGAATAAGGAATCTATCCATTGGAAACAAAAACCTGAGTTACTTTATGGCGATGGGCTACAAGATTGCCTCGTGCTTGTTTTTGGGAAACCTAGAACTGCCATTTTTGCTCACATAGATACAATAGGCTACACAGTTGGATACAACAGAGATTTGATCAAAGTTGGAGGACCAGATACAAAAGAAGGTTTTCGACTTTGGGGAAATGACTCACAAGGTGAAATTGATTGTAAAATTGTAATGCATCCTTTAAAAAATCAGCCTTTCCACGATTTTCACCGCGACATTGATCGAGGAACGATGCTCAGCTTTTATCCAGATTTCCGAGAGACTAGACATTTTATTCAATCATGTTATATGGACAACCGCTTGGGGATTTACAATGCGCTTCGCGTGGCAGAAACTCTTCAAGACGGACTAATCGTATTCTCTTGTTATGAAGAGCATGGAGGAGGAACCGTTGGGTTTCTTGCCAATCTGATGGTGAGCAAATACAATGTTTATCAAGCTTTGATTAGCGACATTACTTGGGTTACCGATGGCATTGAGCATGGAAAGGGAACCGCAATCTCAATGAGAGATTCTGGAATTCCGAGAAAAGTGTTTCTCAATAAAATTATTGCGTTGGCAAAAGAATCAAAAATCCCATTCCAATTAGAAGTTGAAAGTGCTGGTGGATCAGATGGTTCAGAACTCCAAAAAAGCCCCTACCCGATCGATTGGTGCTTCATTGGTGCACCTGAAAATTTCGTCCATACGCCCAATGAAAAAGTATATAAAGACGATATCCAAAGTATGATCAATCTCTATCAATACCTCATGGAGAAATTGTAGATCAAAATTGCTCAATAAAAAAGCCGTTCAAAATGATCATTTGAACGGCTTTATAATTGAGAGCTTTCGCAGTTTCTATTTTACCACATTCACTGTTCCTTCAAATTTATGAACGAAGCCAACATCATCTGTGGCTTTAACCATATACAAGTAAACACCTTGTGGAACTTTATTTTCAGAAAGGGCTGTCGTTCCATCCCATCCATTGGTTAAATCAAATGATCGATAGATTTGTTGACCCCAACGGTTGAAAATCACCAATTCAAAATCTGTAATCTCCTCACCATACACGGTAAAGAAATCGTTGGTGCCATCATTGTTCGGACTGAAGCTATTTGGAATATAAATTCTGTATCCCGGATTTACCTTGATATAACGTTCCACAGAATCCATACAACCGAATTGGTTCTCAACCACTTGAACAATCTGATAATAGCCAGTATCTGTGAAAGTAACATTGTGATTAGGACCTAACAATGTATCTCCATCTAGATAATACCAAACTGAATCGGTATTCAAAACACCACCAGCAATAACCAAATCTGGAGCAATCATGTCCAATTCCGATGCATTCATAGAGAAGAATGCAACAGGAACAGGGTAAACTTCAATGTACTCTTTGCGATCGATGGTTGCTGTACATCCATTTGAGGTAGTTGCTTTCAAAGAAACATCATACAATCCTGCTTTAGTATATGTGTAAGATGGTTCAGCAGAATTCGATGTTCCACCATCACCAAAATACCACGCATAAAAAACAGTTCCTGGAACTTGACTTAAATTGTCAAAAATCACTTTAAGGTCGGCGCAACCGCTATTTACTTCAGCTACAAAATCAACCACCGGGTCAGGATAAACCAAAACATCTGCCGAATAAAGATTTGAGAAACATCCTCCATCGGTAATCTGTAATGTAATTGTTTGAGATCCCATAGATCCGAAACTCACGTTTTCAGGATTTTCAATTGATGATGAAGGAACGTTGGCATTGGCACCGAAATTCCAAATAAAGGTTGAATTTTGAGAGAAGAAACCTTCAGCTTGAAAATCAAAACTATTGCCTCCTAAACACTGACCTTGAGGAGCTGCAAAAGAAACAAATGGAGGTGCAGTTACTCTGTAGATCACAGTGTCGTAAGCTATACATTGTCCATCATCAGCCCTAAGAATATACTCATAATCAATCGGCTGAGCCAAGTTGTTGGTTCTGCTTGCTGTGGTTAAAGAAGTACTTACATCGGTTAGCCCATTGCCTGGAGTCCATAAATATGTATAACCAGGAATTGGAGGTGTACCCAATGTTACAGAAGCGCCTGAACAAGACTGCTGATTTAAACCAGCATCAACAGCAGGTAAAGGTAAAACTGTTAATGTTTGTGTGAAAGTTGGAGATTGGCAACCCAATGCATTTACATCTAAAGTTATTGTCTTCGTTCCAGGTGTTAACCAACTCACTTCAAAAGGCCCTTGTCCAACTTGAATTGGCGTTATGCCCCCACCGAAATTCCAATTGTATACTGAAGACGAATTTGCACTTCCAGTGTAAGTTACTGTTGCCAATCCATCTAAGCAAATCGGAGATGTAACGGTAAAATCAGCTGTAGGAATTGGATTAACGATCACTTGAAGTTGGGTAATTGGCGAAACACATCCGCTTTCAGTTACAGTTAAACTTAAGAAATAAGTACCAGCTGCGCCATAAGTTGCATTGTGAGGTCCTTGTCCTGTTGGATTTGCTGAAGTGGCTCCAGTAAATGTCCAAGCATAATTTGCAGCAGCACTGGCAGATCCTAAATACGAAACTGCCGATGGACTTCCAATACAAACCGGGCTGCTCGCACTGAAGAGCGAAGTTGGCACTGGATTTACAATTACGTTTTGAGTAAATGGCTGAGATGTGCAACCGTTTTGTGTAACAGTTAAACTTAAGTTTTTAGTTCCCGCAGTTGGCCATGTTAATGAAAATGGTCCTGGATTGGTTGTTGCGCTAGGAGTACCTCCATTGAATGCCCATGCATACAAGGCATTGGCTCCTGCACTACCCGTAAAGGTAACTGGCGAATTTCCATCTAAACAAATAGGTGAAACAGCCGTAAATGAGGATGTTGGAACCGCATTAACAGTGATTGACTGTTGGGTTTGGGTAGAAACGCAACCGTTTTCAGTTACTGTTAAAGTTAAATTGTAATTTCCGGGTGTTGTCCAAGTTACAGCATGTGGTCCTTGTCCAGCGGGAGCTGCAGGCGTTCCAGAAGCAAATGCCCAAGCATAAGTAGCGCCTGCTCCAGCGTTTCCTGTATATGAAATGTTGTTTGCACTTCCAGCACAAACATTCGCAGAAGAGGTAAAATTGGAGTTCGGTGTTTGGAAGACAGTCACATTTTGAACGTAAGGCTGAGACGCACATCCAAATTCTTCAACGATTAATGAAACAGCTTTCGGTCCCGGGGTGTTCCATCCTAAAGTGAATGGGCCAGGGTTGGTATTTCCTGTAGGTGTTCCTCCAGCATAATTCCAGGTGTATAAAGCTGCAGCTGATCCATTTCCTGTGTAATTGACATTGACTGTATTGCCAGTACATACAGAAGCTGAAGTAGTAAAGGTTGCTGTTGGAGTTGCATTGATGACAATTGGATTGGTTACAACCGCAGAAGTGCAACCCAAAGCAACAACACGTAGACTCACGTTTCTATTACCAGCTGCCGACCAGTTAACATCTTGCGTTGCAGAAGCAGTTCCTCCAGGAGTGGAAATACCAGTATCAAAATTCCATAGATACGTGAGTCCAGCAGAAGCAGCACCTGTATATTGAAGTGTAGTTGATTCTCCAACACACAAACTTGATGGTGTTGCTGTAAATGTTGCTGTTGGGATAGGATTAACCGTTACTGGCTGGGTTGAAACTGTTGATTCGCAACCTTGCGCTGATGTAACTTGAAGTGTTAAATCATAAGTTCCTGAAGCAGCCCAATTAACATTGTATGGTCCAGCTCCTGAGCCAGAAGCAACAGTTCCTCCATCAAATCCCCAAGTGTAAACGTTACCAGCTGCAGCAGTTCCGGTGAAGGCTGTTGTTGCATTTTGAGCTGGACAAACACCTGGCGTAACAGTAAAGGTTGATAAAGGCAAAGCGTGAACAACAACTGGAATTGTGGTTGTTGTTGATTGACAAGTTCCCTGAGAAACTTGAAGTGTTAAAGTTTTATTTCCGGTAGTATTCCATGTTACTGAAAGTGGACCTTGACCAGTAGCTGGCACTGAAGTTCCACCATCTAAGCCCCAAGTGTAGGTAGCTGTAGCATTTGCATTTCCAGTGTAGGTAATTACCAGTGGCTCCCCTATACAAACCCCACCAGGAGGAATTGTGAAAGTAGACGTTGGAGCAGGGTTAACAATTACCTGAACCGTAGTTTCCACAGATGCGCATGTCCCGATACTCACTGTTAATCTAATCGTTTTGGTTCCAGGAGTTGCCCAAGTAACATTGAATGGACCTTGACCTGTTGCTGGAACTGCAACTCCACCGTCGAAGTTCCAAGTGTAAGTTGCATTGGCAGGAGCATTTCCAGTGTATGTTACAACCGCAGGGGTTGTCCCACAAACAGAAGCCGTTGCAGTGAATGTAGATGTTGGAGCATCGGTAACCACAACAGTTTGTGTAGAAGAATTTGCAGCACACCCACCACCACTGAGGTTTAAGGTGATCGTTTGGGTTCCAACTGAGTTGAAGCTAACTGAATGTGGTCCAATTGTATTTGCTGTGGCAGGAGTAGCGCCTGTTCCAAAGTTCCAAGCCTTAACCGTTTGATTTGAAATCGGAGAAGTACCTGTATAAGTAACTGTGGTTGAATTGCCTAAACAGATTGGGGAAACAACTGTAAAGGTTGGATCATATGGTTGTAGATTCACTACGAAAGTGTCGACCATTACAAGGTCGTTCGCACATGGAATGTCGTAAGTAACTTTGATGATGTATTTCTTCTTTGCTTGGGATGCAGTAATCATGCTCACTTGAGCTGATGTATTGTTTCCAGTAACATTGAATGCTGATCCTGCGGTACCTTGCTGCCCAAACCATTCAACACTTGCAACAGATGCAACTACATCAATTCCACTGCCTGGAATAATCGGCGTGTATTGCCAAGCTTGATTATTTACAGCGATATCATCACCAGAATAAGAGTAAGTTGGACAGCTTCCTGCCGCTTGTTCCGGACACGGAGTTGCTAAACCTGAAAGTCCATCACCTTGCCACATTCCATCACACTCAGGTTTATTGCCAATGTGAATTTGTATAACACCTGTAGTTTCGAAAATTCTAATTTGGAATGTAGCTGTTCCAGGGCATGAGTTCGCCCAAAAAGGCACATTGGTCCAAGAAACAGTTAAAACCCTATTTGGAGCAACACCAGTAGTTTGATACTGAACAGCATTGGCTAATCCAGCAGGATTCCAATCTTGGTACCATCCAAAAATTGCGTTGTTCGGCAATGTAGGACTGTTACACAGATCATTTTCCATATCATCAGCGGAGTAGCTGAAAGTACCTGGAAGCGGCGGGGTAAAACCGATATAACCGTTAGAACTTATTGAAAAATTGGTATAATTAGTTCCGTAATAATTGAATGTAAAACCAATTGGTATTGATGCTGAAGAGTTATCATCAGCTAAAGCAACTGATGTTCCACCAGGGGCGATGGGTGCATAAGGCACTGTAGAGGTTGAATATCCTGAACCTGTAATTTGGTTTGATGGAACCGTTACAGTCGCAGGATAAGTAGCGTTTATTGTGAAAACACCTAAAGGCGCACAGGCTTGAATATCAGGAGGTAGTATTGTATTTACTACCTGCACTTGAGCATTAAGAAAACCAAAATTTGACAACAAGAAAAAGCAAATTACCCCTAAAATGCTCCTGTTAATCAATTGGTTAAGTCGTTTAAAACGTTGCAAATTCATTATTAAGTACATGTTACCACATGGCTAAAATACTGAATTTTACTAAGAAATACCAAAGGTTAATAACTGAAATTTCAAAGCACTGAAAATCAGCTATAAATGAATGTTATAAACAGATGCAGCGTTATCTAACCAAAGTTACTTTACCTACATAAATATGCTCGGTTTTTTGCATATCCAAAACCAACACTTTGTAATTGTAAACGCCCAATGGAGCAGGCTTTTTGCCATCGTTGGCTCTACCGTCCCATTGTTGATTGAATTTGTCGGTATAAAATATTTGATCACCCCAACGATCGAAAATAAACATTTCGTATGTCTTAATCCCCTCACCTTTGGGGCTAAACAAATCATTTACACCATCATCATTTGGCGAAAAAGCATTCGGAATAAAAAACGCATAAATCGGTTCTATTTTTATCTTAACCATTGAAGTATCATAGCATCCAACTTCATTCACAGCAACTATTTTAGCGTAATACGTTCCGGTATCCGAATAATAATATTTCCCAGTTGGTTCATCAACAATATCGCCATTTCCAGGCTCTAACCAAGTATCTAGAAATTCGGTTGATAAATCAGTAAATTCAATTTCAGGTGTTAAAATAGATTGAACCCTTGGATTTGCATCGATTCCGGCATTTGGCGAAGGACGAATAGTAATTAAATCATCTAAAAATAATTCTACTGTGTCAATACATCCAACAATATTTTCGATGATTAAACGAACGTCGTAAATCCCGGGCTCAGTGTATACGTGAACTGGGTTGGTTTGATTTGAGGTATTGCCGTCACCGAAATCCCAAATCAATGTTGCACCTGGAGAAAATGATGATTCATTTGTAAATACAATTCTTGCAGGCTCGCATTCATTCTGAGAATTTACAGAAAAATCAACATTTAATTCAGGATAAACTGTAACATCTATCGTGTCGCTATCTGTGCAATGCGGATCGTTAATTGTTAAATAGACAGGATAAACACCTGGTTCACTCCAACTTATGTTTTGTGGATTTTGTAGTGTAGAAGAACTGATGTTCGCAGGGCCCGTAAATTCCCAAAAAAACGTAGCCGAATTTTCGAACAATATTCCAGCAGTGAAATCAAAACTATTGGTTGTAATGCACTGTGGATCAGGAGGCTCTATTTCAGCATCAATTTCCCGATAAACTGCAATTTCCAAGAATGATGTATCTGAACATGAATACCCTGGATTAGAAATTAACATCACTGTGTATTGCCCAGTATCAGGATAAAGATATGTTGGATTGGTTGCGGTACTTATATCATTTCCAACACCTGGAACACCAAAATCCCACTGATAAACAACAGAAAATTCACTTTGATTTTGAAAACTCACCATCAATCCGTTGCAAACATTACCAGTTTCAATATCGGCTGTAGGTGCTACAAAATCGGCTATCGATACACCATTGCAATTCAATACATTAAACTGAAAATCTCTTTTGTTCACCGATAACAATACACCATTTCGGTATTCAGATACACATACAGCAACCACGTGCTGACCCAATTGGGTAGGGAATGCTGTTAGCTCTCCATTCACTGGATCTACTGCAGCTCCAGGTGTTGATGCCAATGGATTATTGGCTGAGTAAGGAGGAACGAAATTGACAAAATTATATGGCGGTGCGGCAGCTGGAACTGGCATTGGTGCAGTAGTAGATGCACCCTCGAATGGCGAACAAAAAGAATAAACCAATTGATCTCCATCTGGATCGGTTGCTGAATGATCGAAAATCAATGGATCATTCACACACAATACAATAGGTGGAAAATTTGAGAACCGTGGACTAGAATTGCAATCTGTAAATGCCGATTCAGGTATTTGTGCCGTATAGGTTGATCCTGTATCGCCAGGACCGAAAATATTTAAGATAGACTCGTTCCTACAACACCTCTGATAGGTCATAGAATAACCACCTGGTATAGGATCTAATTCAACGATTTCGGTATAAATCGCCTCTTCAACACAAACTTGTGCATTGTCTTGATAGCAAGGATTAAGCGTGTTAATGGATAACACATTGCTACCTGGGAAATTCATGAATACATTTTGAACGAGGGCTCCTGCTTGGTTGTAAATACTTACAGTGGCAGGATCATCAAATGGAGCTTGACCAAGCAAGCAATCTCGGTAAAGTTTCAGGGTAATTCTAAACTGACCATTTCCTAAACAATCATAATATATTTCTCCCCCGATAATATGTGTAGCGCGAAGGCTAGGCATTATTAGTAAGAAAAATATAAGTATAAGTGTTCTCAAATTCAATTTACCTTTTTTAATGATGATCAAAATTAATCAGAAATCGCTGCCTATCGACATACAAAAATAGCAGATCATCGGATATATAAGTACTTAACGGATAACCGTAACTCTACCAATGAATTGTCGTTTTTCGAGTGTTGGTAGACTCACAATGATTTTATATGAATAAACGTCGATTGGTATATTGTCGAGAATCCCTCTTGATCCATCTCCCCAACGAGCATCGTAATTGTTGGTTCTAAAAATCTGTTCTCCCCAGCGGTTGAAAATGTACATTTCGTAGGATACAAATCCCTCCCCTATTCCTGCAAATGCATCATTTACTCCATCTCCATCTGGAGTGAACGTGTTTGGAATCCACATATTAAATGGTGGATAAGAGAATATCGGATTAATCACTGTGTCTTTGCAAGCTTCTTCATTTGAAGCAATTAGCCTAACATAAAACAATCCAGTATCTGGAAAGGTATATACTGGGTTTTGTAATATTGATGTGCCTGAATTATCGCCAAAATCCCAATCCCATTGAACCACATCAGAAAAAGAGAGGTCGTTAAACTGAACAGTTGAGTGATCAAGATAATCAACACTGAAAACAGCATTCACTTCAATAACGCGAACCTCTATAGAATTGGTTACTGTAATGGAACATGAATCTGTAACAGAGAGTTTGTAAATCGTAGTTTGTGTCGGACTAATTTCTCTCGTTTGCCCAAAGATTCCGGGCGATTCCCATTGATAGGATATTGGCAATTTTCCACCTGTGGAATAACCGCCAATCACTGCTTTGTCGCCTTTACACAAAACTGTATCTGGTGTTGTGTATAATTTTAACGGCACATAGTCTTTGATTTCAACGAATGCAGAATCAAGCAATTGAGCTCCACATTGATCGGTAATCGATACAGTGTACCAAGAAGTAGAATCGGGGAAAACTGTTACTGGATTTTGATTGGGCAGACCACTTTCCCATGAAATCGTATATGGCTGAACTCCACCGTTTACAAAGGCAGTGAGTTCAACTGGAACTCGAGGGCACTTTTTCTGCTGTGGAGCGCCTGGATTTAGGGCTACTGGAGGAGGTGGATCGAATATCGTAAAATCAACCCTTTTCTCAACAATATCGACGCAACCGGTGTCACGGTAAATTACTGAAACCGTTTCGCCACCTGGTTCATTGATTCCATCTTGAATGGCATTGATCACAAATGAAATCGATGACTGACCAGCAGGAATTGTAACAGTGGTAGGGAAATTATTGTAATCGATACCGAATGTTGCAGTCCCCTCAACATCCAATGGAATGGTTAAGGGCGCGGTTGTTTCACCTGTTCTTGAAATGGTGATCGTCATGTTTCCACAATTCTCATACAATTCAGAAGCTCCGTCAACATAAGATATTTGACCTTCCACTTCCACTTCAGGACTTGTAAAACTTTGGCCTTCAAGAAATACTGCACTGTCATATATACCATCACTTACGTCGGCAATAACTATGGTGATGGTGTATTGTTGGCAAGGGATCACATTTGCTCGGGCTAAAAGCGGACGTGTAAAACCATCGAACTCAACTGTCGATCCTCCGCTTGTTGTTCCGTTTCCATTGTTGACGAAAAAGTTGTTGTTGGTTCCTGCGTTAACGTTGTTGATTGCAACAGGAAGCGTTGTTCCGGGAATTAATGCGATGTTTTGCATCCCCGTAATACCGGGACCTTGAATAAAAAAGGCGAATGCGTCGTTGAATTCCGATCCCACATATTCTGGGTACTCTTCGGATGCAAATACATATCTAAAGTTAACCACATCGCCTTCGCAAACGAAATCAAATTTCAATACTGCAGCATCTTGCGTTTCAGCGCCGTTTCCAATTGCTTGCTCTAGCGGACCAAAACCATTTTGACTAAGATTTTCACCACTTCCCGAACTTTGGTTTGGACCTGTGGCATCTTGAATTCTACCTGTACTTAATATGATACCGTTCGCCAAGCCAATATTTGAACTCGAACCATTAAAAGATCCGAGCATTTGGGCTGCACCTGAAAATGAAATATTGCTGGCTGTAACACCATTCCCCAACAATACATTTTGAACAAGTGTTTGTGCTCCTTGTTGACTAACAGTAAGTTGAGCCATCATACATGAACATGAAAATGCTACCAGCAAAGTCGCTAGGATGCATTTGAAGAAAAATGTTCTGTATAAATTCATATTTATGGAACGAAAATAAACTATCGTTGTTTTACCTGTTTACAGAAAGGTAATAATATCTTACTTGCCTAACTAAATTTGTGCCACCTTTTTACAAAATTACACCAAAGAATTGAGTCACCATCAAACAATTATAAAAAACACAAAATGAGCGAAATAAAGAACCTTGTTGATCAAAATTCAGAGAAATATTTGAACGAACTTTTCACGCTTCTTCGTATTCCGTCAGTGAGTGCCGACCCAAAATACAAAGAAGAGGTACTTAGAATGGCTGAAGCTATAAAAGACAGTTTAATCAGTGCTGGCGCCGACAATGTAGAAATTTGTCCAACTCCAGGTTTTCCGATTGTGTACGGAGATAAAATGATTGATCCAAGCTTGCCAACAGTTTTGGTTTATGGCCATTATGATGTTCAACCTGCCGATCCAATTCATTTATGGACCAATCCACCATTTGAACCGGTAATCAAAGACGGGAAAATTTATGCACGTGGTTCTGCCGATGACAAAGGTCAGGTATTCATGCATGTTAAGGCTTTCGAATTGATGCTTCAGAACAATATGCTTCCATGCAACATCAAATTCATGATTGAAGGTGAGGAAGAAGTTGGTTCTGCCAATTTGGATGAGTTTTTAATGAACAACAAAGAGAAGTTGAAAGCTGATTGCGTTTTGGTTTCTGACACTTCGATGATAGCCAATGATATTCCATCTATTACGACTGGTTTGCGCGGTTTAAGTTATGTGGAAGTTGAAGTTACGGGCCCGAACCGCGATTTGCATTCTGGTGTTTATGGTGGCGGTGTTGCCAATCCGATCAATGTTTTGTGTGATATGATTGCTTCTTTGAAAGATAGCGACCTTCATATCACCATTCCAGGCTTTTACGATGACGTTATTGAATTGAGCGATGGAGAAAGAACAGCCATTAACTCTGCCCCTTTTGATGTTGATGCCTACAAAAGTGAACTCAAAATTGGCGATGTGATGGGTGAAACCGGATACACAACATTAGAGAGAACTGCAACGCGACCTACCTTAGATGTAAATGGAATTTGGGGTGGTTACACTGGCGAAGGTGCCAAAACCGTTTTGCCTTCAAAGGCTTATGCGAAAATCTCGATGCGATTGGTTCCGAATCAAAGTCCTGATAAAGTAACAGAGTTATTTAAAAACCACTTTGAATCGATTGCTCCTGAAGGAGTGCAGGTTGACGTTCGTCCTCACCATGGAGGATGGCCTGTTGTTACACCAACCGATTCTATTGAATATCAAGCGGCAGCTGCTGCAATGAAAGCCACTTTTGGTAAAGACCCGATTCCTTCACGAGGCGGTGGAAGTATTCCAATTGTTGCATCCTTCGAGAAAATCCTAGGCTTGAAAACTGTGTTGATGGGATTTGGTTTGGATACTGACGATATTCATTCACCAGATGAACATTACGGCGTTTTTAATTACTTGAAGGGTATCGAAACTATTCCTTACTTTTACAAGTACTACGCAGAGTTCAAAAAAGCATAAGTACTAAATTCATCACCGGATCGTTGTTAAAAGCGATCCGGTGCTTTATAGATAGTTTATGGGTAAACAATTCATTTTAAAGCTTTTATTCATAACATCAATTTTGGGCATAGCATCATGCACCAAGAAAGAGGATAAAATTATCCCGGGCAACACGCCACCTCCCGACAATACACTTCCTACAGGCCTAAAAGCAAATTTCATCAACAAGTCATATATTGGTTTGCTCGGGAGAGAGCCCTCTGATTTAGAGTACAATGAGGCACTTAATTCACTGAACTTGAACAATTTTAATGAAGCATCAAGGTCAACTGTAATTAGCAACATTCTCGAAAATGATGAGTTTTATACCCGTCAATTCGAAATTGCGAATAACGAAATGTTGAATGGTCTTGATACATTCGAGGTAAATGACGTGATCTATACGTTTACGTTTTTACTCACCCAACCTCAATATGAGCCATTTTACGAGCAAATCCAAAGTGAATTGGATCGTTTGGTTGAATATAAATCTATCCCTTCTTTATTAAACAGTGGCCAACTGAGCATTCAAGGGATGCACCGAATCTGTATCAATAATTATTTCTTCGATCAGCTCAATATGGGCGCGTTGAATTTTGTGATCGCAACGTATCAGTTGTTTTTATTGAGAAACCCTACGGAATTCGAAAAAACTGAGGGAGTCAAGATTATTGATGGTTTCACCGGAATTTTATTCCTTCAAGAAGCTTCCTCGAAAAATGAATATCTCGATATCTTTTTGAATTCGACCGATTACGCTGAAGGCCAAGTTAAACAGATGTTTAATCGGTTTTTATTCAGATCTCCGAATACAGAGGAATCTGTTTATTTCACTCAGCTGTTAAAGCAAAATCTGGATTTCAAAATTCTATTGGTGAACTTGTTAAAAACTGACGAATATGCAGGTATTGAATAAGCGTTTTTACGCATCTATTCTTTTAATCATACTGAGCTTTTCGCATCAGGGATGTAAAAAAGAAACTAACTACATATATGAGGTAGATGATGTTCTTGTAACCAAGGATCAGAGCGAAAAAACTGTTAGCAAAACGATGGTGGAGTTTATATCCATAGCGTACGCTGATATTTTTGGATCAACGATTAGTCAGAATGATTTGGGCATTTTATCTCTACTCTATCTTGCATTTGGCGATAAGGTTATCATTGAAGATGTGTTGGTTAAAAACATGCTCAATTCGTCTGAAGCAAATCTTCCGAGTGATGCCGAAATGCGATCCAATATCGGGCTTTACATTAAAAACACTTATATAAAATTGTACAACAGAGAGCCTAATGAATTGGAAAGCTTTACGCTCTCACAAAAAATCAGTGACAATGAAGCAATGACTTCCGCCATGGTTTATTATGCCATGATGACCTCTAATGAGTACCGTTTTTATTAATCTGCACAACATGTCACAATATATTCCTCGTAGAAGTTTTCTTAAGAAAACAGCGATTGCAGCAGCTGGAACTGTTGCATTACCATATATACTTCCATCGGGCAGATTGTTTGCGGCAAGCGGAAACCGCATCGCTAACCATGTTGTGTTCTGCATGTTTGCTGGCGGTGTGAGAAACATCGAATCGGTACTTCAACAGCGAGGTAACTTAATGCGTGGTTGTTTTAATGGAAGTGGAGGAATTGATCCAGCCATTGCTCCAGGAATCCAAGCGCTTCCATCACCAATCGGAGCAACATTGCAATCGCAAGGCACACTATACAAACAATTTAGATATGCTCAAGGTCCAACAGGACACTTCAATGGACATTCTACCGCATTGACTGGCAATTACACGTTGCAAGATTTAAATATCAAAGAACCACCAAGAAATCCAACTGTTTTCGAATATTATAGGAAGCATTCTGATCCCATTCAAAGTGCAATGAATGCCTGGTGGATTTCGAATGCACTTGGCCCCTACCCTTCTTTAAACTTCAGCACTTATCCTGGTTATGGTTCTATTTATGGAGCCAATTTTATGCAGCCTGCCACGCTGATTAGTCAATTGGGAGCAAATGCATTGTCGAATCCTAAAGAATTCACTTCAGCACAGATGCAATCTGTAAACGACATGCGAAACTTTTTTAACGAAAGTTTTTCAAGGTCAGCAGCTCAGAATGGCAATACCATTTTGAATGAAAATTCGGACAAAGAACTGATTCAAAGTTTCCTTCAAAATACCTTCGATACTGCACTTGCAGGTGGATTGAATGACCCATGGAATGTTGGCGAACAATTCATGAATGATGACATGTTTAATGTGTCGGCAGCGGAAAGAATTATCCAACAATTTAAACCTGAACTTCTAGTAGTGAATATGCAGGGCGTTGATATCTGCCACTCGAATTATACCCAGTACTGCAACAATCTTCGCAAAGCGGATTATGCGGTAAGTCATTTGTGGCAAACAATCCAAAATACACCGGGGATGGCCAACGATACCATATTGTTTGTTGCGCCTGAGCATGGAAGAAATCTACAGCCCAATACCATAACCGACAATTACGGGCAATTGGCATTGGATCATACGAGCGACAATACTTCAAGAGAAATTTTCTGCATGGTGGTAGGTCCGCCTGATAAAGTTCAGCAAAACCAAGTGATTAATGATTTAACTGGAGAAAGTATTGATATCGTTCCTACGATTGCACATATTTTAGGATTTAAAGATGCTATTCCCGGTGGGATGCTGCCGGGAAGAGTTTTAACAGAAGCACTGGCATGAGAAAGCTACTTTTCGTTTTCAGTTTGGCAATTGTTGCAGGGATATTTTCCACCTCGTCGTGCAAAAAAGAGGAACCTGAGCCTGAAAATCCATTCGATAAAATTGATTATGGCGACGATACTCCAAATCCTGACACATTAAATGCGATCACTTTAGCAGGCTTGCATCGTAATTTGTTTGTGACTAGATGTGCAGTTCCTGGATGTCATGATGGAAATTTCGAACCTGATTTCAGAACCGTTCAGAGCACCTTCTCTACCTTGGTGTATGCGCCAATAATCAAGAACAACGATGCCAATGAATTTACTTACCGTGTGGTGCCATTTGATACCGCCAAATCGGTTTTGCACCAAAGAATTACCAATTGCTGTTTCGTAAATGTGGATGATCGGATGCCGCAAGACAATATTGGAACAGGATTGCCTCAAGAAGATATTGACAAGGTAGCGCAGTGGATATTAAATGGAGCGAGAAATAGTTCAGGCGACGTTGCAAACCGTCCGGATCTAGAGCCATTATTTGTACTTTACTATGCAGCTAATACGACTTTTACGGAAGAATATTCTGCTTTAGAAAATCGAGTGGATTCGGTGATTTTTAATCCGTTCAAAATCCCTTCAAGTGAAACTTCATTTGCCTTTATTGCTGCAGTTACGGACGATTTTACACCAATTCCAGAATTGCTATACAACCGATTGTTTATTAGTGAGCAAAAAGATGATTTTACAGGTGCCACGCAGGTTCAAGCTGTTTCGATTGATGTTCCAGGTCAAGGTCCGTTGTGGATTGCTACAGTACAGCTTGCCGGATTAACGCCTGGAGTTCAGTATTACATGCGCTATTATACCAATGATGGTCAGCATGCCAACAATACTGAATTCCCTAACACGACCTCGGTTGATGCTTACAAAACCTATTGGAGCTTCATTATTCAGCCTTAAGTTATGAGAAGAATTGGAATAATACTGTTTTTACTTAGTACTGCTTTAATGTCTTGTAAAAAGGATGAGGCATTAACCTTTGAACCATCGATAGAATTTAAATCTATATCGCCTGGTACAATTAAGGAATACAAAGATTCGGTAGTAATTACTATTTCTTATTTGGATAGAAATGGCGATTTGGGTGAAAATGAAACTGAAATTCCGAATGCATTTGTAAAGGATTTAAGAAACAACCTATTGTATTCTTTCAGGATTCGGCAATTGGCACCTGAAGCATCAATAGCGATTCAGGGAAATCTATCCATTGTTATTCCACAAGTTGGGTTGGTTAATTCTAATGCATCATCTGAAACAGCAACTTTTGAAGTGTATGTTAAAGACAGAGCTGGATTGGAGAGCAATAAAATCACCACATCAGCTGTTAGCGTAATACCATAATATCTAACGATGAAACGTATTTTTCGGGTTGTATTTTTTGCTTGTTTATTGGCGTTTACTTCTTGCAAGAGTTTCGAGAATGTTGCGATTCCAAGTGTAGAAAAGATTAGTAATTTCAAACCGGGTCAATGGAAAGATGGAAAATTAAGTTTCAGTTTTACCACTCAAATAAACAATCCCGATAAATTAAAATTTAAAATTCGTCGCGTAGATCTTGATATCTTAATGAACGGAAATAAAATCGGAGAAATTCACACCGATCGGGTAATTAAAATAAGAAGGCTATTAAAACCAGAAGTAAATTGGGAATTAACTGGAGATTTGAAGTCGCTTGTAAAACCTGATATGATTTTAAGTGTATTAACAGGTGGAAAGCCTGAATTTGCAGTAAAAGGAAGCATTCAAGTTTCAAGATTATTTTTCCGTAAGTCGATTCCAGTAGATTTGAAGACTCCGGTGAAGTTGCCGTTTTAGAGTTTTTAGTCTTAAGTACTTAGTCTTGAGTATTTAGTACAAAGTATTAAGTTAAAAGGTAAAAGGAGAAAGAGATTCAAAACGTAATTCGGATATTGTATTTTGCCTATCGCAGCCGCGGATTTTAGTCCGTGGATAAATGAAAGTAAAATCTTCAGCAGAAAGTTAATAGAGATTCAAATCGTAATTCGGATGTCGTATTTTGCCTATAGCAGCCGCGGACTTTAGTCCGTGGATAAATGAAAGTAAAATCTTCAGCAGAAAGTTAAAAGAGATTCAAATCGTAATTCGGATATTGTATTTTGCCCATAGCAGCCGAGGACTTTAGTCCGTGGATAAATGAAAATAAAATCTTCAGCAGAAAGTTAAAAGAGATTCAAATCGTAATTCGGATGTCGTATTTTGCCTATCGCAGCCGCGGACTTTAGTCCGTGGATAAATGAAAATTAAATCTTCAGCAGAAAGTTAAAAGGAATTCAAATCGTAATTCGGATGTTGAATTTTGCCTATCGCAGCCGCGGACTTTAGTCCGTGGATAAATGAAAATAAAAATCTTCAGCGAAAGTTAAAAGGAATTCAAATCGTAATTCGGATGTTGAATTTTGCCTATCGCAGCCGCGGACTTTAGTCCGTGGGGTAAAGAAAGGCGAATGGAATATTTGAATTTAGATAGAGATTAGCAACAATAAATCATGTTCATTCATTCGGGAATTTCACTTGTGATTCGTTGACGTTCACTTGTTATTTTTACTGAATGAATATAGCATCAGAAAAGGGCAAGGCGAATCGCTTGATACATGAAAGTAGTCCGTATTTATTGCAACACGCATACAATCCAGTGGATTGGTTTCCGTGGGGGCAAGAAGCGATTGATCGAGCGAAACGTGAAGATAAATTGTTGCTCATTAGCATTGGTTATTCTGCTTGTCACTGGTGCCATGTGATGGAGCATGAGTCTTTTGAAGATTCGCTTACGGCTGAAATGATGAATGAAAAGTTCATCTGTATTAAAGTTGACCGTGAGGAAAGACCTGATATTGATCAGTTGTATATGACCGCTGTGCATTTAATGGGAGGACGAGGTGGATGGCCGTTGAATTGTTTTGCTTTGCCTGATGGCAGGCCGGTTTATGGTGGTACTTATTTCCCAAAAGCACAGTGGCAGAAAGTTTTGCATCAGGTAAACGATTTATACGCAGAAAGCAGAACTGAAGTGCTTGATTATGCATCCAGATTATCATCAGGAATCCAGCAAACTGAATTGTTTAAGATTAAAGTTGATCCGAACAAATTAACAAAGGACGATTTGAAGATCTGCATGGACCATTGGCTGGAGATACTTGATGATGAAGAAGGCGGTCCGAATAAAGCACCGAAGTTTCCATTGCCAAACAATTACGATTACTTACTTAGATATGGCTTTATTGCTCAGGATAATAGAATTCTGAAGCATGTTGAATTAACGTTAGATAAGATGGCTGCGGGAGGGATTTACGACCAAGTGGGCGGTGGATTTTCGCGTTACTCGACTGATGTTTGGTGGAAAGTACCTCATTTTGAGAAGATGCTTTACGACAATGGGCAGTTGCTTTCTTTGTATGCCAATGGCTTCCATGGATTTGGCAAGCAACGATACCGCGAAATTTGTAAAGAAACTGCACACTTTGTACAGCGCGAATTGTTATCCCCGGAGGGAGGATTTTATGCTGCTTTAGATGCAGACAGCGAGGGCGTTGAAGGAAAATTCTATGTGTGGAATTTGGATGAATTTAAAATACAATTAACTGATGAAGAATTTAAATTGTTAGAGAGGTCATATTTCATTGATGACAGAGGGTTTTGGGAGCATGGTAATTATATTTTAATGCGAAGGAATTTCGATGAAACAACTGAAGAATTAAATCATCTAAATAAAAAATTGCTCGAATTAAGATCAGAAAGAATCAGACCGGGATTGGATGATAAAATATTGTTAAGCTGGAATGCCATGATGTTAAAGGGCTTAGCTGATGCCTATCGGGTTTTTGGAGATGATTTTTATTTGGAATTGGCTTTACAGAATTTGGCTTTCATTGAAAAAGAAATGGTGCTTCCGAATGGTGAATTGTGGCATTCTTGGAAAAATGGAATTGGCAAAATAGATGGGTTTTTAGAGGATTACGTTTGGTTTATTGAGGCCTACATAGCACTGTATTCAAGCACTTGGAATGAAATGTATTTATTCAAGGCTAAAAAGCTTTTGGAAATAACCCTTGAAATATTTCCTGAAGCTGGAAGTGGATTGTTGTATTATACATCGGAGCGGCATGGTGAATGGGTGGCGCGACAAATGGAAACATCCGATAATGTAATTCCTGCATCCAATTCTATGTTGGCGAATATCTTTAGAAAGTTGGGAATTTATTTTGGCAAAGCAGATTGGATTTCTAGATCAGAAGAAATGCTTCGAACGGTAAAAAATGAACTCATTGGATATGGACCAGGGTATTCGAATTGGCTGAATTTGGCTATGAATGATTTGTTTCTCAGCTATGAATTGGTTGTAACAGGAAAGGATGCAAAAATGCAAACCAAGAAATTGCTGGAGAAATTCTATCCTCAAGTACTTTTTGCTGTTGCCGAAAACGAGAGCGGTCTTCCAATTTGTGAAGGCAGAAATTTGAATGGTGAAACATTCTTTTACATATGTAAGGAATCGGCGTGTGAACGACCGATGCATGGTGTAGAGGAAATAAAAAACAAATTAAGCAGCGAAATAGAAAACACACGCATCTAATCAAAAACAACGCATACGTTATGAAAAGGCCCTATATAATTCTAGTAGCTTTTGCATTCATACTTATTCAATCGTGCAGCAAAGAGGATGCTATTCTTGTTATTCAAGTGAACGAGCCTAAACTTCCTTCAACGGTTTACAATTATTACAGCGGTGAAAATACCAAGAACCACATTGCTACTTTAGGCAGGGTTCTATTTTACGATCGTTTGTTATCGAAGAATAATTCTGTTTCCTGTGGATCTTGTCACAAACAGTCATTTGCATTTTCCGACAATGTTCAATTTAGCGTTGGACTAAACAACATGAAAACTGAGCGTAATTCAATGGCTATTCAAAATTTGCCATCGGGGACCTTTTTTGCAGGTGGCATTGGCAATGGAACAGGAGACGGATTTGGATTGAATCCAGTTGATTTAATTGCGAATCAAGGCGGAGGTTTCTTTTGGGATGGTCGTGAATCGAATTTAAGATCGTTGTTTACAAGACCCATTACCAATCACATTGAAATGGGCATCACAGACATGAATGAAGTGGTTGAGAAAATTAGCCGTCAACCGCATTATGCTACACTGTTCCAAAACGCATTTGAAACGCCCGAGATAAATGTGACACGCATGGCGGAAGCTGTTGCAACCTTTATGGAATCGATCCAATCGAACAATTCGACCTTCGATCGATTTATGATGAATTCATTTAACCCGATGAGTCCTGAAGAGCAAGACGGTTATAATTTATTCTTTAGTACTTACAACTGTGGATCTTGTCACAATCCGTCTCCAGGGCCTTATTTCACAGATTTTCCAAAGGATATTGGTTTGGATAACAATCCGGTAGATTTAGGATTTGGTGGAATCACAGGAAAAGCTGATCTCATGGGGAAATTCAAGACACCCAATTTGAGAAATGTTGCTTTAACGGCGCCTTACATGCACGATGGAAGATTCAAAAGCTTGGATGAAGTGTTGGAGCATTATTCAACTGGTATTCAATCGTCGGCCAATTTAGATCCAACATTAAAGGATCAATATGGCAATCCGAGAAAAATGAACATCACGGAGAAGGATAAAAAATCGTTGAAGGCATTTTTAAATGCACTCACGGATTATTCGATAGTTACTGATGTAAAATTCTCTGATCCATTCAAAAAATAATGAGAAAGCAATTTTTGTTCGCCACATTGGTATTGGGATTGACTGGAAATACTCTCGCTCAAGTAAATAACTCTGATAACAAGAAGATTGACGAAAAGCGATTTGAACATTATATAGGGGTTCAAATTAATCCATTGCTCAGACAACTACTTACAATTGGCACTGTGCCCAATACTGGCAATCCGTTTCTGTTGAACTACTCGATGAATAACACCGGAAAACATTGGGGCATTCATGCGGGTGTTGGCTACAATTTCGATCAGGTGAAAGACAATGACGACATTACTGATCGCAAGACATTGATTTCAACTGTATCTTCTCGGATTGGTATAGATAAATACTTCGCCTTGAGCAACAGATGGCAAATTGGATTTGGCGTTGATGGCGTGTATGAATTGTCGGAGAATATCACATCTACCCAAATAATATCATTTGATACTATCACTACAGAAAACAGAATAACTACGCAACGATCAGGTGGAGGTATTCGTGGTTTTGCGCGATTTAAGTTATCGGATCGTGTATTGCTAGGTACAGAAAGTACAATGTATTACCAGTTTGGCTTTAATAAGAACGAAGCCAAAATTACAAGCCGTGATTTTAATCAACCAGGAGCACCTATGGTAACAACTTCATCAAGTATCACTCAACAGATTCAGCAATCAAGATTGGCGTTACCTGTTGCAGTGTACCTTGTTTTTAGGTTTTAATCGGCAAAGGAACAAGTATTGAATTTTATCCTTGAAGGGCATTGTGATAGATGCAAGTAAGCTGTCAAAGCTATTTGACAATTGCTCTCAAGCTCAAGCTTGCCATTCAACGGTTAGATAAATTGCTGATCAAAAGCTTAATTGGCTAAGGGATGAGTCGCGCTAGTTTAACTGATATAACTCAAGTGCCCAAAAGGAGCTAATGAAGGGCAGATTTTATAGTTAGCACTGAAATACTTAATACGAAAATAGAAAAACTAACTTCAACTTGCAGCTTGCAATTAGCTGGCATCATTATCGGAGGTAAAGTTATTGTTGGATAAATTAAATTTTTCAGGAATCCAACCTAGTTTAATCGAACCTTTGTCTTTATAAAAGTATGATTGCATGGTACTAGAATATTCAACTGGAGCATTAAGTTTCGTTTTCATATAGTTAATGTAGTTGTACAAGGATCTGGAAGACATCCCCATCTTTCTGGCGAAGTCTACCGGACGACCTGTTGAGTTTGTCCGAATAAGTAAATCCATTCGTTCTATCTTTGTCAAATCCATAGCAGCAAATATGAACTCTTATACTGAAAAGTTTTTTCAGTAAGAATCTTTTACTTTGTAACGAATCAAGAAACAGATTATACCAATTGAAGAAAAAATTATTGAACACTAGTCGAGATGCGAATAGGAATACGCTTCAGATAGTGAAAAACATTAGCAATAACTCTTTCAGTAAACTATACTTAGATCATTTTAGCGAACTTTTATTTATTGCCTACAACCTAATTGGCAACGAACAAGAGGCAGAAGATGTAGTTTCGGGACTTTTTGAAAAGTTAATGGCGAACGCAGGTCAAAATCAAGAGTTGTTTTTAGATGAAAGTGATTTCGAGATACTTGGATATCTGAAGATTTCGGTTAGAAATGCTTGTTTTGATATCTTGAAAGCAAGAAAAAGGAGAGCTGGCATTTTATCTAGGATAGGCAGTAGCTTACAATTTTGGAAGAAACCTGAGATCTATTTAAAATTTCAGAAGGATACATTTGAAATGATGATGACAGAATTAAGCACACGAGAAAAAGAAATTTTCGAATTACATTTGGAAGGGTTTAAGAATTTTGAGATAGCGAAAAGCCTAAATTTGTCGGAACTTACGGTAAGAAACACCTTACACAACGCCAAAAAGAGAATTAGGAAAATGTGGAACACCTTCATGCGTTAATACATGGAAGTATCGAATGTGAATAATTATCCAGACAAGGAAACACTTAAGAAATTATTGAACGGTGAAATACCCGACAATGATTTAGATCGTGTTGTTGAGGAGATTAAATTGAATCAGCCAATTGATGAGTTTGGGTCAGGTATAAAGCGTTATCTTAAAGATCATGATTATGATTCAAAGAAAATAATTGTCTGGCATCAGTTGGTGCAAAAAAATGCCGAACAAAGAATTCAAGTCAAAAGAAATTTGATCATTAGACAACTTCTAAAAGCAGCTGCAGTACTAATTATTGGACTTGGAGTTTATTCTGCCCTCAACGACAGAAACAAGACGATACCATCTTGGGAATCTTTTTACGCCAAAGATGTTGGATTTCCAGTGTTTATGGAAGGGCGCTCTGACTTGCAATGGATGGAATACTACAGAGCCTCTAATCATTCTGAATCAATGAAATTAATCGATCAGCAGCTTGAAACAAAAGTTCAGAATGACACATTATTGTATTACAAAATAGTTTGCATGTTTGAACTTGGAATGAACATGAATAATGCTAGTTTAAGTATGCCGAAAGATACAGTATACTTGCAAAAGGCGCGATTAATTCTTGCTTACTCATATTGGAAAATTGGTAGATTTAAAGATGCGCGTGAAGAGTTTGATGCATTGTCTTTTAGCAAGATAGAATATATCAGCAATCAAGCAAAACTAGGAAAGGAAGCGCTTAAAGGTTTGGATTAAATTCAACCGAAATTTATAATGAGATAATTGAACCATAAAAAAGATTAGAACCACAAATAAAGAAACTGTGGTTGGTTTAATAAAAGGTATTTTTTGAGAGAGATATTGAATTTCATTGGGAATGCCAAATAGGGCAAAACCTCCCCAAAAAGAAGGGCCATTTTCTATTTCATTGGCAGTCTTCAAATAATTCAGTTTGGCCAGCCAAAGAGAAGAATCCACACGCATGCCTTTGGATATATTTTTATAAAATTCTAACATCAATTCAGAAGAGGCCTTTTCATCGATCTTCCAATTTGTAACAATTACTCTTTGAGCTCCAGCATTTATAAGTGCTTCCGTCATTCCTTTAATCCCCTCCCCTTTCACCAATTTCCCGGCAGAAGATTTACAGGTTGTAAGTGTAATTAATTCTGAATTCAATTTAAGATTTCGTAATTCTTGTGCTAAGATATTTCCATCGGAAAAGACCAAGCCTTTGTTTCCTTCACCGTGGCTAAACAAATGTAGTATTGATGATTTTTTTAGCGCTAGTTTGAATTGAGCCTTACTAACTTTCGCATTTAATGTTTTTCCATTTAATCGTGCAGCTATCGAATCGGAATAGCTTCTAGCCAAAGTTAAATCAACAAATTGGCTTGGTAGCGATGGGCAAATTGAATAGTTAAAAAGCTCCGATTGTTCGCTCTCTTTAAATGCAAAACCCACATCTGGCGTTACCATTAACTTTTGAGTAATGATAAAATCTTGAATTAGGTATCTTTTATTTCCTGGACTCAAATTGGTTACAAGAACTTCAGGATTTACAAAAGGTAGAGAAGTATCATCACAGAAATATACTCGTTGAATTTTGGCATTCTTTAATGTATTAAATGTTTTCTTAAATACGCTGTTGTATAGTTTATTGCTTAAAATATCAGCACTATCTCTTTCGTAATTCATCAGTTTACTCTGCAAAGCTTGCGGAATAAACTGATTGTAGCTATCCCATGTTTGCGTTTCAACCCAAAATGTATCTGCACAAATTACCCATAACATGGTGTTTATCTGTTTTTCATTAGAATAATGATTTACCGAAATCCACGCAGACTTTTCAGCCTTCATTTGCTGCTGAAGCGTTTGAATATTGTATTTTAAATGTTGAGTAAAGAAGCTTGCTGAAAAAGGATTCTCGAAATTATTTCGTTTGAAAAAATCAATTATTTCGGAATAATTTTTAAGAATATCATATGCGAATTCATTTCTATCGAGTTGTTTAAACTCAGAAAAATCATTTTCTGCGAGTAAAAGAGAATCGTTCTTTAACCTGATACTGTGAATTTTTGTTTTTAAAAAATTAGATATATGAGCGGCCGACTCTCTCCTTTCAGGCAATATTTTCCCTTTAATAATGTCGATGTATTTTTCTTTTTGGGCATAATCCCAAGCAGATTTAGCAAATTCAATTTGATTTGTTAGTTTGTAAAGTCTCGAATTGATCCAACACAACTCTGAGAATGGGTTCATTCCATAAACATCATTTTCTGTTTCAGTTTTCCATGCCTCTTTGTAAAAATACTTCATGTAAAAAACCTTTTCGGCTTCAAGTAAACCGTTTCGATAGGATAAAAGCGATTCAATCTCCGCGTTGCTCTTGGCCAATTCATTTTTAAGTCGAGCAATATCCTTGATTAAACTTGACACCCTATTCCAATTCATATAATATACTGGATGTTCGAATTGACAGGAGGAATTTGCTGATTTAGAAAATTGAAAATGTTCGATAGCCTTTGGATAATCCAATCTGCAAACTTCCAACATTCCAATAAAATACTCAATTTGAGAAATATAAGGATGCTTACTTCCTGCTAATAACTTGTAATCTCTAAGAATGGGAGAAACAATTTTATTAAATGTTTCATAATCATAAAGGGTTTGTTTGGTGGGATTAACCCATGTTTGAACTGAAGAAATATGATCATAATATGGTATTGCGAGTGCTTGCATGATTCTTAGCTTTTCGATGCAATTGCCTGGGAAATATTTATTTAAATAATAGTGGGCTGTATCGATATATGTTTTTTGCTTTTCAAATCCGATATCATATTGAAATCCATGGCCGTTCCTGAGGCAACTCACATGATTTGCATAGATCATGTAGATGGGTAAATTCGATGATTCATCCCGATTTTCCCAGAAAAGAGATAGTGCTTTGCAGGTGTTGAATCTTGAAGAATCAGTATTTACCATCGCCGAGAAGTATTTGGCTCGGTATGAATAATTCATGGCTTTCCTCAGCGGGTCGCCGGGATAGAAATGCAATCGCCATTTTTCTAGCCATTCAATTTCTTTCAAATACAAATCGAATTCATAGAGTTGATAATACACATCTGCACGAAGCAGAAGTAAATCCTCACCCCAGTCTTTCAACTTATTGAACTTAATCCTATTTTCTAGACTATCTAGCAGATGCAGAGAGAGATAATGAGCACCTTGATCGCGTAAAATTTTAGCCTGAAGGAACAGCTTTTCTTCATTGGTGATTTTGTTGGAAGAAAACAACTGAGGCAAGATATTCCATACTTGCTGATAGTTTCCATTCTCAATGCGCTGCTTTAAATTTTCAAAATTTGAAAATCCTTCAGTTACATTCGAAAGCAATAGAAAAAACAGAATAATATACTTTTTCATTCAACAGGCAGTAAGTTGCAAAGGCCTTGAAGTTAGATTAGTTCATTCTATTCTTTTAGTCCAAGTAAAACCAAGTTTCGACTTATTCAAGCACTGTGACTAAAAGACTTTTCTTTGCAAAGTATAATTTACCTTAATATTCTAACTAACAGCCTGCAAATGATTTACGATGTTTTACTCGGTGTGTTCAACAAAACAAAACTATATCAAACTACTGCAAATCATTTTCATTCGATCAATTAGGAAGACAAATTTTTTTTGACTTGGTACAATTGACTAATGAAAACGTTATCAAAGATCAAATCACTTTAATTGCATGCAACATCATTCGAAAACAATGAGTTACAGCGTTTCGCAGCATTTGACAATTTCACCAAGATTCAGATTTAACCTCCCCTCCTATTTGATTTGAAAACCGATCTAAGATTTAAACCAAACATCAAATATGATTGTTCGTCACTTTTTTACACTGGCATTTTTATTCTCATCCTTTCTAACACAAGCACAAAGCGATAAAACCATGTACCTAATTAAACTCAACGGCAGCAAAGCCGAACTCCGCCAAACGAATGGAAACCTAGTTCGTTATATTGGTAACAATGATGTTGCATTTGCAGATATCAACGGCGCACAAGATCATGTATTGATCACAACGACTTCGGGTAAAGTTGAACTTCGATCGCTCACTAATAATTTGGTTCGATATATTGGGAATGGCGATGCGGTTGATGCGCGCTGGAATGCTAGCGAAATATTGGTGAGGACCAAATCGGGCAAGCTGGAACTGAGATCTAGTACGAATAATCTTGTTCGGTATTTATGATAAATCAATCTTCCTAACCAGAGATTGACAAGGCCGTCTTTTCCTAGTGAAAAGATGGCCTTCATTTTTATTGTACTTTCAAATTGTAACTCTGAAAATGTTTATTGATCAACAACAAATTGTGTGACTATTTCAGGTAATCATTGCTAACAACAATGGCAGCCAAATTATCCGCTTAGTTAAATAAGCAGCCAGAATACCCACTGTTGGTTTGTGGGAAAGTTAAAATCCTCGCTTCGGTTCAAACTGGAGCGGGGATTTTTTGTTTAGTGAAATTGAACAATCGGCCAGATAATTCAATCTTGGTTTTGCTTTGGCGATCTATGATTTGAAAAGATAGCGGACTTATTAATTAATGCTAAACCGAGGGTTTGATTGACCATACAAGCCAATAGAAATAAGCAGTCTGTTTTTCGCACATCCATCATTATCGTCTCTTAATAATAATTTAATATGATTTTTAGACAAAAAATATAATTGTGTCTTTTTCTGCCATATATTTGCGGCCAACCTAACCTAACTTAACCTTATAATGTCAAATTTTACTGTTTCATAACAGCAACTTCTGCACAAAACATCCCTGTTAAATTTTAACAGTTGGTGAATCGTGTTCGGGGCTTGCTGTAATTTACATACGTTATTCCTTTTACCATTGGTACTAAGGAGTGCTAATAAAAACGTATGTTTTCATGTTACTATAGTAAACCCAGATGCACGGTTATTTAAAGTCTGAATAAGACTAGCCAGCGGCTTAATAGAGAGCAGGATCACAACCTTTTTTGCAATTCAACAATCTCTAGTATAAATAATCAACCACCTATGCAAACACAAGAAAAGCGGACCAAGAATCCGTTTAACAAAAACCTGATCGGCGCCTTATTGATCGCTCTGGCAACCTGCTTCGGCACAAATCTAAATGCTCAACAGGCAGTTGCATTTGATGCACACCTCGAAAGTATCAGTGCTTCGGCACGCGAGCAAATCCATGCCTTGGCTTACAATGAACAGGCAACCGCCCTTGCTACCTCAAACGGTATTTCTGTGGTAGGCAACGGAGACGCTCAGGTGTTAGATATTAATGCATCCGACATTGCAACGCTTAACTTCAACGATGCGGCTTTATCACAAGTGAAATTTATCCGTGTTCGGATAAATAGCTCGTCAGATCTGGCCTTGAATATCAACCTCAGCGGAGCTGCTGGGTTAAGTCAGCTTTCTTGCATATTGGTAATGAGCGCGGTTGATGCTACTGCAATTCAGATTACTGACTCTGTGCAGGGCGCGCCTTCTGGTGTAGCTCTGTGCTACAGCGTTTCTGTTCCTAACTAATCAAATAACCTAGTCACATAATTTATCGTGAAAACACTTAAAACACTTTTGAATGGATTTCGCAAAGCCCTGCCGGCAGCCTTATTGCTGTGCGCAGGAATTGCCGCGAATGCCCAGGTGCTAATTCCATTTACGCAGCGTACCTCGGCGTTCTCTCCAACACAAACCATCTATAGCATCAACGGCGACTTTACCATGATTGGTAATACCAATCTAACGCTGCAGAATTATTCTACAACGGATGTTAATAGCAACAATACAATGATCAAGGTAGATGCTGATGGTATTGCGTCTACCAACAATTCATCCGCCTCTACTCTAACGTTTTCGACCGAAAACGGAGCTAATCCCAATTGCAGCCGTGTGTTGTTTGCAGGACTTTATTGGACCGGACGTACCGATGCAACTCCAACCGAATTGCAAAAGCGTACAATTAAGTTCCGTGGTCCGGGTCAGGCCGATTACACCTCGTACACAGCAACTTCGAGCAACATTCGCTATCCCGGTAGCGATAACATGTATGCAGCATTTGTTGAGGTTACCTCTCAAGTACAGCAGTTAGGTTCAGGTGAATATTGGGCTGCCGACATGGCACTTACAACTGGAAACGGTGGAAGCACTGGCTACTACGGTGGCTGGGGACTTGTAGTGGTTTACGAAAACTCCAAGATGCAAAAGCGCGATGTTACGCTTTTTGATGGATATGCTTATGTAGTTGGCGGAACCGCACAGTGGGAACTTCCTGTTTCAGGATTTACCTCGGCACTTAACGGTGCTGTAAATACCAAGCTGGGTATGATGGCCGGCGAAGGTGATGTAACCATTACCGGCGATAAATTCGAAATTCAGAAGTTGAACTCATCTAACTGGGAGCTTCTTTCACACGGCGGAAATTCCGCTACCAACTTCTTTAACAGTTCTATCTTTACTGGAGGTAATTCGCGTAATCCAAACTTGGTGAACAATACCGGTATGGATATCAGCATGTTCAATATTCCAAATGCATCTAACAGTGTTATTGGAAATGGACAAACATCTACCAAATTTAGATACAGCTCAACGCAAGACACATATATTATCTACTCAATTTGTATGGCAGTTGATGCTTACGAACCGGTAGTGGAAGGTTTCCTTTCGACCTTGAGCGTAAACAACATACCAACTAATTCTGAGGATATTACCGTACTTCCGGGCGATGAGATCAAATACAAAGTACAGATTCGCAACAAAGGAAATGAGGCGGTAAACAATGCACGCATCGAAATTCCACTTCCTTATGCGGCAATCACTTATCAGGGAAGCACTGTAAACGTTTTTGCTCCAGCTTCATCTTCTGCGCTTCCGTATGTAGATGCTTCTTTAGGTGCAAATGGAACCTTGGTTTGGGACTTCGGTACACTTCCATTGCCTTCAGATCCAAACACCGTTTTGGGAGAAATTATCTTCACTCTGAAAGCCAGCGAAGACTGTGAACTATACCGCAACTTTAATTGCGCAGCACCAAGTGTACAAATCGACGGAAACATTTCAGGTGTTGGAGCCAACACACAAATTTCAGTTGATGATCAGCCTTTCTACGTTGGTTTTTCGAATGTCAATGGCTGCAGCACCGAGCCGCTTTTAGGTCCTTTCAATATCGATATCAACTCTGCAAACTGGGTTACGGCAAATTGTCCGGTTAGCGATGGCGTGCGCGATTTTACATATTGCAATAGAACTGTAGCAATACCGGTTACCGATGTATTGGGCTTCTATCCGGCTGGAACGCGTTTCTTCAATGCAAACCAAACCGTCGAATACACCGTAGCCAATCCATTCCCGAATCAAGCCGGTCCGATTACTTACCGTGCTTTGTTGCCAGGTACAAGCTGTGTTTTGTCCTTTACAATAAGCATTACGAACATCAGCTCAGTGCCTACAGTAACTGCTGGAACAACTGAATATTGTCAGAATGACGGTGCTTCAGCATTAATTGCAACACCAAGTAATTCTTCATATCAATTGTTTTATTATGCACCATCAAGCACAATTGCCCAGCCTTTGTTGATTCCTTCAACTGCAGCTGCAGGTAATTTTGTGTATCAGGTTGCCGAAGGTCCTTCATCGACCTGCATCAGCACTGCACGTGCAAACATTCCAGTTCAAGTAAATGCTTTGCCAACGATTACTGCTACTCCAACACAGATTGTATGTTTTGGTGGAACAGGAAGTGTTGAGCTTGCTGCAAACGGTGGAACTGGAGCTTTGACATTCAACGCTTCGAACCCATCCACTTCAAACCTTACTGCAGGTTCATACACCTACGAAGTAAGCGACAGCAAAGGATGTGATGCTTCTGCAACAGGAGTAATCAATGCTGCACCAGCTCAACCGGCACAACCATCATTGGCGTGTTACCAAACTGCAAACTGGGATGTTGCTTCTTGCTCATGGATCGTTAACGGAACAATGCCGGCTCAGCCAGCAATTGCTTGCTACGAAACTGCAACATTCAACACTTCAACGTGCGGATGGGATGTAACAGGTACACAAGCTCCAGCTCCAACTACAGCTTGCTACGAAACCGCAACGTTCAATACCTTGACTTGTGGATGGGATGTAACAGGAACACAAGCTCCAGCTCCAACTACAGCTTGCTACGAAACTGCAACATTCAATACCTTGACTTGCGGATGGGATGTAACAGGAACACAAGCTCCAGCTCCAACTACAGCTTGCTACGAAATAGCTACATTCAACACTTCAACGTGTGGATGGGATGTTACAGGAACACAGCCTCCAGCTCCAACTACAGCGTGTTACGAAACTGCAACATTCAACACTTCAACGTGTGGATGGGATGTAACGGGTACACAACCTTCAGCTCCAACTACAGCATGCTACGAAACTGCAACATTTAATACGTTGACTTG
>CAMCXT010000029.1 GCA_945883545.1 Chitinophaga pinensis
TCGAATGTGGAGCAAACCGCATTTAAGTTTACTGTGTTTTCGGGCGTTCGAGACTACAATGCAAAAACCGATTTTAGCTGGTATCCCAATTACCGTCACACCGTAAAGTTCGGGGCGAATTATATTTACCATCGATTCACGCCCAACAATGCCAGTGGTGAATTGGTTGGTGAGCCTTTCGAATTGGGACCACCTGAGAGAATTTACGCTCATGAAGGTGCGATTTACTTGTCAGATGATTTTGACGTGACAGATAAATTTAGAATCCATGCAGGTTTGAGAGGTTCATTCTTCTCCCAAGTTGGTCCATTTACCCGATACTTGAAAAACGAATTGGGCATCACTGTAGATTCTGTCATATACAAACAAGGCGATCCTATCAAAACCTATCCGAACGTAGAGCCAAGGTTGATGATGCGATACACAATCAATGCAAAATCTTCCATCAAAGCCTCTTACACGCAAAATTATCAGTACATCCACATTACTTCATTGGCGAACCAAAGTTTACCAACGGATCTGTGGTTTCCATCCACTGCATTGGTGAAGCCGCAGTTTGGCATTCAATATTCATTAGGATATTATCGAAACTTCAAAGAAAACAAGTGGGAAGCTTCTGTGGAAACCTACTACAAAGAAATGAGGAACCAAGTCGAATTTCAAGAAGGTTCATTGCCGTCTAATGGATTAAACGACAATGTCGACAACTTTCTCACCTTCGGAACTGGTGAAGCTTACGGTGTTGAATTCTTCCTGAAAAAATCGCTCGGAAAACTGTCGGGATGGGTTGGCTACACTTTGTCATACACCAACCGAACATTCCCAGAGTTGAATGGTGGTAAAACGTATTATGCACGTTACGATCGCAGGCATGATATGTCGGTGGTTATGACCTACGAACAAAGTAAAAAATGGACATTTGGCGCTGTATTCGTTTATGCTTCAGGAAGTTTGATGTGGTTACCTACCAACATCTATTATTTCGAAGGCAAACCAGTGCTTCAATATGGTGAACGTAACAACTACAGAATGCCGCCATACCATCGATTGGATTTATCGGCAACTTGGACTGGACCGAAAGACAGAAAAGTAAGATCGAGCTGGAATTTCTCTATTTACAATGTGTATAGTCGCCTCAATCCATTCTTCATTTATATAGATCCAGAGGGAGATCTCGCGAGTGGTAATTTTAAAAATACCGCGAAGATGGTTTCCCTATTCCCAATTATTCCTTCAGTTACCTACAATATGAGCTTCTGATGAAAACGAAAGCACTTATACTTTTTTCAGGATTACTTCTATCGTTGCTGATTGTTTCTTGTGAACGGGAAATTGAAATCGACCTTGGTGAAAATGAGGAGACCATTGTTGTGGAAGGCATAATTGAAGCCGGAGGCAATCCTCGCGTTTTGGTTTCAAAGAACCGCGGATTTTTCAATAATTTCCCTTCCGATATAGTTGCGCTGCTTGATACATTTATCCTTCAAGATGCTGAAGTATCAGTAAGTGTTGGACAAGACACCTTTCCGTTGACTTTTGTTTTCAATCTATTGGAATATCCGTTTGCCTATTACACCACCAATGCCCTGGTTGGAGAAGTGGGCAAAACTTATTACCTCACCGTTCAAGCATTGGGTAAAACAGCAACTGCGAGAACGACCATTCCGCCACCGGTTCCGGTGGATAGCTTGTATTTCGGACTCAATGTATTCGACGTAAATGAAGATTCATTGGGATTTCTGTATGCTACTTATAAAGATCCCGACACTTTGGGAAATGCCTACCGACTCTATGCGAAGAAATCATCCGAAGCACAATATTTCCCGGTAAACGGAGCGATTACGAACGATGATTTTATCAACGGAAAGAATGTCACATTTTTTTCTGGGCAGTCGAACAAGCCTTTTGCTGTGCAGGATACCTTTATTGATCAGAATTTCTTTTACAGATTAGGGGATACCATTCAGATAAAATTCTGCAGTATAGGTAACCGTGAATTTGAATTCTATAATACTTTTGAGGCCGCATTAGGAACGAATGGAAATCCGTTTGCCTCTCCTATCATCATAAAATCCAATATCGAAGGAGGATTAGGCGTTTGGTGCGGACAATCCTATTTCTCCGACACATTGATTGCAACACAATAACATGGAAAATTCTATTGAAAAAGTTGAGTGCCTGATCGTAGGATCGGGACCTGCCGGTTACACAGCCGCGATTTATGCTTCACGTGCAGATTTAAAACCGGTTTTATATACAGGCATGCAGCCAGGTGGGCAGCTAACCATCACCACAGAAGTGGACAATTTCCCTGGTTATCCAAACGGAACCCAAGGTCCGAAAATGATGGAAGATCTAGAAGCTCAAGCGAAGCGTTTTGGAACTGATGTACGTTTTGGAATGGCGACTAAGGTTGATTTCAGCGGACCAGTGCATAAAGTTTGGATTGATGACACGAAGCTGATTGAAGCCCAAACGGTAATCATTGCAACTGGAGCTTCTGCAAAGTGGTTAGGACTAGAAAGTGAGCAGCGATTGAATGGATATGGAGTGTCGGCTTGTGCTGTTTGTGATGGTTTCTTTTTCCGCGGTCAAGATGTGGCCATTGTAGGTGGTGGTGATACGGCAGCAGAAGAAGCCAGCTATTTGGCTAAACTGTGCAAGAAAGTTTACATGATTGTTCGTCGTGATGAATTGCGTGCTTCCAAAGCCATGCAGCATCGTGTTTTAAATACTCCTAATATCGAAATGGTATTTAACGCTGAAACCCTCGAAATTGAAGGCGAAACCGGAGTTACTGGCGCTCGATTGAGAAGAGTGACTACAGGCGAAGAATTTAGATTAGACATCACAGGTTTCTTTGTAGCGATCGGACATACGCCTAACTCATCCATCTTTAAAAATTGGTTAGATATGGACGAAGGTGGATACATTAAAACCATTCCAGGTACATCGAAAACCAATGTTCAAGGCGTGTTTGCTTGTGGCGATATTCAAGACCACATTTACCGTCAAGCAATTACTGCTGCCGGTTCAGGTTGTATGGCAGCACTCGATGCGGAAAGATACTTGGCTACAGTTCACGCTGCAGTTTAAGAAACAGAATAGCTATCAGCCTGTTGGAGATGTTTCTCGAGCAGGCTGATTTTTTTTGGGTGTTTTGATGAAAGCGATTTGTTGTTGAATTGAATAGACGAATTAATCTTTTCGATTTTGAAATCGGAAGGTGATCCCTTAAATTGAGATCTGATCTTGTTTAACAATTCAAATTCTGTGGCTTATTTTTTCCTAATTCCTCAATTACAATTTGCAAGTCCAAATAGTTATTGGCCAAGTGCCTTGTTGCAATGTCCCAAAGAATTTCGTAATCAATTCCAAAATATTCATGAGAAATTCGATTTCGTAACCTATACATTTCCTCCCAAGGTATATTTGAGTAGTTTTCTTTTATTTCTTTAGAAACATTTTTACTGGCTTCTCCAATAATTTCGAAGTTTCTCACCACAACATCAACCGTTTTATAGTCTCTTTTAAATTGCTGGAAATTAAGTCCCTGAATATATTCTTGCACTCTTTCAATGGCTGTAGCCATATCTTCTAAATACAAGATTGGATCTCTATCACTTGGTTTCACACGTAATTCACTTGGTTTATAATTGAACCTTTGATTCGTTCTTTTAAGGAGTTTTGTGTAACGAGATCTATTGGAATACCGAATGCTTGTTCCAAAAAACGCTCTAGGGTAAAAAACTCCCAGCCGATTGGTTCAGAAAATTCAACAAGTAAATCAAGGTCACTTTGGTCAGTTTGACTGCCAACAGCAAATGAACCAAAGTATCCAATTCTACTCACATGAAACCTATCAATTAATTCTGGTTTCAGTTGTATTAACTTGATTTCAATTTCTTGCCTTGTCAACATGATTGAAATTTACAGATTTTTTGAATTCCAAAAGATAACTACCACTATGAATTTTATCAAGCTTTAATATCGCTGTCTTAGAATCCCAAATTGCTTCTGAAAATCTTGATCGCGATAGCCAAAAGGATCAATCCAAAAAACTTGCGGATTACAAAGAGGCCACTTTTGCCCAGTTTACTTTCTAGGAATCCAATCGAGCGCAACACCAAATAAATGGCTAACAGGTTAACCAAAATCCCAAGTAGGATATTGTAAAATCCGTAATTGGCGCGTAGTGACATCACTGTGGTGAGCGTTCCAGATCCTGCAATAATTGGAAATGCAACAGGCACCAAACTGCCCGAACGCACTTCTGGATCTTGGCGAAAAAGTTCGATGCCCATCACCATTTCTAATCCCATAATGAAAATCACGATTGAACCTGCAATGGCGAAGGAGTTCACATCAACGCCAAGCATCTGCAAAAATGCCGAACCAAAAATCAAGAATGCGATCATCAGTGTTCCAGATGCAATCGTCGCCTTTCCGGGATTTATTTCACCGATTCGGCTTTTGAGCGACACCAAAACAGGAATCGCCCCAACAATATCGATGATTGCAAAAAGCGTAAGGGTAACCGTGAGGGTCTCCTCAAAATTAATAACGAATGGTCCGAACATGGTCTATTGAAATTATGGACTTAATCGATGCCCAGTTTGGAAAAGTTACGCCGTTTTCTAACGAAATAATCGATCACAACAGAACCCATGTATACACCCGTACTGTTGCGATTTTTTTCAAGTTTCTTCAAGGCGATTCGCTTCTTCCGAATGGATGGTAACATCCTGTAAAAATGCAGGTGTGCGCGAATGATCGCATAGAAATGTGAAAATCCGTTGGAGAAAAGAAACTTAAATGCGGCAACCCCATCCATGATCATCCTGAAAAACAAGCTCCTGAAAAGGTACTTGCCTTCGATGTTCTTGTAAATCAACTCGAGATTGTTCCTGAAATTGAGGTACGTTTTTCTCCAATTCGATTTATCCAACGTACCACCTCCAATGTGAAATACCATCGATGTTGATTCGTACATCACGCGGTAGCCTTGATTTTTCATTCGCCAACAAAGATCAATTTCTTCCATGTGAGCGAAATAACTCTCATCGAATCCAGCACACTGGTGAAACACAGAAGATCGAACGAACATGCAAGCCCCTGAAGCCCAAAACACCTCGCGTGTATCGTTGTATTGACCAAGATCTTCTTCAAGAGATTCAAATATTCTCCCTCGGCAAAACGGGAAGCCCAACCGGTCGAGATAACCACCTGCAGCGCCAGCGTACTCAAAATGCGTTTGTTGGTTGTATGCCCTGATTTTCGGTTGAACGGCACCAATCATTTGATCTGCGTCGAACAGTTTCTCGATCGGATCAATCCAATTGGGTGTAACGAGAATGTCTGAATTCAACAAAACGTAAAACTCAGCTTCAACTTGACGAAGGGCTTCGTTATATCCGCCAGTGTAACCAGCATTTGTTGGATTTACGATTACCCGGATTTGTGGAAATTCAGCTTTCATCATTTCCACCGATCCATCGGTAGATGCATTGTCGGCAACGATAATCTCCGCCTGTGGAGAACAACGAATTACTTCAGGCAAAAACTGTCTGAGTAATTTGATTCCATTCCAATTGAGAATAACAACTGCTGTTCTCATGCAGGGCGTTTGTGTTTCCAACGTTTATGCGACCAAAGCCAACAAGAAGGATGAATTAGAATCTCTTCGGTGAGGAGCTGAAGATGCTTTTCGGTAATGGCAAAGTTAGGCTCATTGATGGGATCAAGCGATACTTCCTTCACTGTAATTGCATATTCACCTCTTCGTGGTCGTGTCATCGCCAAAAATACAACAACATGCCCAGTAGATTTTGCAATTTTTTCAGGCCCCATAAAAACGGGAGTATCTTGGTGCATAAAGGTTGTCCAATATGCATTTTCAGGATGAGGCGCTTGATCGGCAACCAATAACGTAATGGTAGGAACGTTCGAAGTTTTTACTGCTCGATAAATTTGATTCATCGGAATTAATTTGGAACCATGTAAACTCCGAATTCTCAACATCACTCGATCTATTAATTTGTTGCTGAGTGGTTTATAGGCCACCAAAGCTTGATACGGACTCAACAACTGCAAGGCTGTTCCCAACCATTCCCAATTTCCATAATGCCCGCCAACAGCGATCACTCCCCTGCCCTGCTGGTGAAGTTTTTCGAGATATTCTGGATTGGTCACTGTAACCCGCTTGGGCAATAAGTTCTTGTTCAGCGCTAGTAATTTGAACGATTCTACCATCACATCCACAAAGTGCATGTAGAAAAGTCGGGTTTGCTTTCTGATCCACTTGTTGTCTTTATCGGGAAATGAAAGTCTAAGGTTTTGCTCGACTACTTCGCGACGGTAACGAAAAACAACACCCGTTAGCCACGACAGCGCAGTTGAAATTCTATATAAAATGAAAAGCGGCAGTGATGCAACAAAGAATCCTGCACTTCTTAGCAAGAAATAGAGGACTTTCACCGGGGTGTTTGGAAGTTTTGTTTTAACTGAGAACCATAATGCGAATCGGATTCGGTTTGATCGATATCGTTCGTTTGGGTATCACGCTTCATGATTTGAAACATCCACTGGTCGTTGTTGTGCTCACCGAGTGCGTCGGAATGAATCAAAAGAAAATCGTTGGTTACTAAATCTTGGTTGCAGAATACGAAGCGACGGTTGCTCTGATTGTTGATTTTGTAGTACTGCCAAATTTCGTATGGAAATGCAGAGGGCTCTCGAAGGCTTTCTTGACGGTTGTCGGGCGGTCCATATTGCAAATAAACTCTTCCTCGGTCGCTATTGTACCCGCGTTTGATGGCGGTGGAGAAATTCGCTTCTACCTTTCGAACCTCATTGTAGTAATCGTTCCAAGCTTTTGCAGGATCCTGTGGATTTTTGTTTTTCCAAAATCCTAGGAAGTATTGTTGCATGAATTTCATGTTCTTATCCTTCAGGAGGTTGGCTGCATATTGTCGCTCACGAATCGAAGAAACTGGCGATAAACAACGGATGTGCTCAGCTAAGCTATCTGGATTCTTATAATTCTCTGCAAAACTTCCTTCAGTAACAATTGAAACTATCTTGTCTAGGTTAACGGACTGATATGGGTTATAACGATAAAAAGATGATTTCTTTTTAGCAACCAATTGATTGTCTTTGTCGCGCACTTCAATCACCAAATTGTAATTTCCTGAATACAATTCTTGGATATTGAGTTCAGCCATCAAGCTATTTACTGATGCAGTATTGAAGCGATTAAATCCAGAGAACTGGTCGATTTTTTTGCCAAGGCTGATGTCTTCTAAATAGTAGTTTACAAGGTACTTTTGGCTCTCTCCTAAATACTCAAGTGCCCGATAAATCTCGGCGTAGAACGTGAGTTTTTCTTCTTCTTGAGGATAAAAATCTGAGATATGTGGCACCAAGTTAAAACCACCTTTATTGAGCGGACCTGACTTGTCGGATTTCGAAGCGGATTCTACCAATTGAATATCGGAAACACTCATAGAATCGGGTGCAAACTTCACCAGCAAAGGTTCTGTAGCTTCTACCTTTTCGTGGGAAGGATTGTTGTTGTCTTTGATGCTTACACCAATGTTGTAGCTTCCGTTTGAAACTGGAATGCGCTGTTGATCGAGGAAGTTAAAGCTGATTTTGGTGGTATCGTCGGTTTCAGGACTCAACAGATTGTATCGATCTGCGAATTTAATTTTCTCCCCTTCAGTTACAGTAAGGATGACTTCAATTGAAGCTTGAAATTTCCCATTTGCATTGCGGGCATATTTCACACTGTTTCCTTTCACCAAAAGATAGGATTCCACGTATGGAGATTTGCCTGCCATCATAAAATTGGCGTGCGAGAACAATGCTTTAGGTCGAATCGCCTGAGCATCAGCAGTTCCTGTTTTAACGAGCAGGCAAAGCAAGAGGAGGTTCAAGAGTTTTTGCATCATGACAAAGCTAATCGCTTCCTTTGAAAAATTGTTTAACAAAAATGGCTGATTGTCGGATAGTTACTTACTGTATCAGCGGAGTCGCCTTCTTTTTTCGTTTCAAATCCTTCAAATCATCAAATTCTCTTCGATAAAACACACCAACGCCTTGTGTATAAGGCACATCGTTGGTTACAAGCAGGTATTGATTCGACCTATTGAATACCTTTATTCGGATATTTCCATCTTCGGTGACCTTGACTTCGATGTTAAATTCACCTACTAGGTTGGAAGTATTGCTAAGAGTCGTATTTGTTGATGTGCTTCCATTTCCAAAGCTTCCATCGATCATCACTCGGTCGTTAAATATCGCGGTTGACAAGTTCACGTTCACTTGATCGTTCGATGTGATATCTCCTTGGGCATAATTCACCCCAATATTGATGTCTTTGCTGAGCTGCGAAAGCATATTATTCAGCTGATTGGTAAGTAATTCCGAAACATTGGCTCCTACATTTCCGATGTTCGATGCGGTTGATACTATATCTTGGCTAGGTAAAAAACTTCTAAACACCACGAGTGAAAAAACTTGTCGGTTGAGGTCGTCTTCACTTACAATTTGCGATTTGAGCAGGTTTCTACTTTGTTCATCCGCATTTGGCAATACAATATCGAATTTTACGGTAGGCTGCATGAGTTTACCAGAGAGCATCATCATGGCATCAACGTCAATTGCACGTTTCACAGCATCTGTAGAATCGATGTTTTTAACCAATTGATAAAGCGGCGTCCGCACTCGGTAGGCTGCAGTAAGGTCTATGTCGGCATTGTATGGATCGCCTCTAAAACTGATTACTCCTCCTTTTTGTACGATAAACTTCTTATTGATGATAGATTGCAAGGTGAACAAGTACTCCCCTTTCACGATATTATAATCGCCATAAACATTAAAATCGCCAGCCTCAGAAACTTCTAATCGCAGGTTTGCACTGCCATTTCCTGAAATAACATCTCCAACTTTTGGATCGAAAAGCAAACGTGCTTCCGCCTCGGGAGTGACTTCGAGATTGAAATTTAACTCATAACCTCTGTTCTCGATTTTTTTCTTTTTTTGCTTTTGAGTGAGTAATTTTTGAGTTGATGATTCAAAAACGATAAAATCTTTTTGGCTCACATCAGATGTGCCTGAAAGTGGAAGATTAAAAACTGTTCCTTTTTCAGTTTTCGCATTGATGTCCATCACCAGATTGTCGATAGGCCCGTATGCATGGAAGTTTCCAGTTATGTAGCCTGTTCCAAAAAACAAATCACTTTGGGTTTCGTTGGTATTTAATGCTTGTAATTTATCGGCATTGATGCGCACATCGATTTCAAAATCTTTGAAGTAATTGTGGGTGATTTTAATGTCACATTTTGCAATGTTCTGATTTACATCCCTCAATTTCAGCGTTTTACTTGAAATTAGATTTTTGCGAATCTGTACCTTATCGAGCACTTGGTAGCGAGTGTTAAGGATATCGACCGTAACAAAAGTACGTTTGTCGAATGATAATTCACCGTTTACCTCAGGTTTATCGGGGCTTCCAGTGAGGCGTAAATCGCCATCAAGCAAACCTGAAATGTTCGAGAACAGATCTGTTACATAAGGTTTGAAAAGTTCCAAACGTAAATTTCTAATCTCGCACATCAGGTCGATGTTGTTCTCTTTTTTATCGGGAGAAAAATGACCATTGAAAGCAATTTTCTTATACTCGTTTGTTCCTAAAAATCCATCAAGTAGAACGCGTTTGTTGTCTGCATCCCATTTGGACACAAGACTTCCATCTCCAATAAAATCTTTGTTCACTTGAATACCTTTAAGCTCAATGTTCGACTTAAAAAGCATCTGCCTTCCAAAGTCGGAAACTGAAATGATTCCTTTGGTTGTTCCTGCGAGTTCAATATCGTTTCCGGCGATAAATGGATTTAAATTCTTAAGGCTGAAATTGTCTAATACCACATCAATTTCATCCTTGGGATTATTGCTAAGCTTTCCATCTACACGCACAAATTCAGATCCGTGAGTAAATGCCATATTGTCGATATCAACAACGCCTTTCGAGATGGTGAGCGTATTTCCTTCGTTTACTTGCCAGATGGTATCACCCACCAGAATTAAGGAAGGCAAAAGGTTTAGACGGATGTTATCACCCTTGAAAATGGCTTTTGCGTTTATCTCGGCATCCGACGCGCTGAGTGATCGTTTAGATGCCCAACCCAATTTGATTCCCATACTGTCGGTAAATAGATCGCCTAGTATATTTATATGACGAATGGAAATACTATCCGAGATTGCCATTTCTGGACTAGATGCAGAAATTGAAAGTCTGTTGTTGTCGGCTATTGCTGTGGTATTAATTTGATCGAAACGAATTCCGGAAGCCACAAATGAAGGCGCTGAAACATCCACTTTAATTAAGCTTCTGCCAGAATCGAAGCGACCAGAAATTTTGGTTCCACGGTGAAACTTCAGCTCTGGAAAAAACAATTCTTCCAATAAGCTGATGTCTTTGATGTTTGCATTAAAATTGAAATTTTCATTAAAATCTTGAGGCGTTTTTGTCGTGTTAATTCTGGTGAAACTCGGTAGAAATGTATTCAGTACATCTGCAATTTCATCAGGCATGGCAGCCAAACGGAAAGCCCCAGAAATTTCTGCATCTGCCATATCGCTGTACAATCGAATTTCTCTTGAAAACGCACTTCCGCTGGCTTCTAGCAGCAGATCTTCCATTCTGAATCGCTGAGTGCCGTATGTCATTGTAGAGTTCATGAGCTCTATTTGACCATACAAATTGTCGAGATTGTTTCCAGTAAAATTGGATACAATTTCGGTCGACATAACGAATGCAGAATCGCGCTTAATAAAGCCGAGAGCATTTAAATCGATACGATCGACACTGGCATTAAAATCGAACTTTGAATTCAGTTTTGAGAAATCTGCTAAACCTTGAAATTCGAGGCGAAGATTAGGATCGCTTATCTTCAAAGAACCATTGTAAACATTTCGAGCCACTTCACCATTGAACTTCAAATTTTGGTAAGGATAACCAGAAATGGAAATGTTGTTTATAGTTCCATCCACACTGGCAATAAGCAGGTCTGGATTGAAACTTTCTCCATGCAAAATGATATCACCAGCCACCACGCCCAATGCAGGTTTCGATTGGATAATTTTCCCTAAATCGAAGCCGGTTGTTGCAACAAATCCTTCGTAATAATAATCTTGAATTCCTTCATTGTAACGAAGATTTAATTCGGCAGTTGCTTTACCAGCTGCAGTTTCAAGTTCGCCTTCGGCAGATACATTGTCGAGTGTTCCCGATAATTTACCTCGGTAAGTGATCATACCGAGGGCAGTAATTTCTTGGGGTATTGAGAGCGGTTTTCCTTGGATAAATGGATATGACTTCAGCAAGGCCAAATCAGGTGAATATGTTCTCAATTCGCTCATTTGCAATGAGTAGTAAAGGCTATCTGTATCAGGAAGCCCAATAAATTGAAAATTGCCTAACATCCTCGACTGTTTCCCGAACTCTATCGTCATGTTCTTTCCTCGCAGGTTTCCAACAGTACCTTTGAGATTTCCTGCGAGGTTTACATCGAGATTCAATCCTCGCAATTCTTCAGCAAACACCGATAATTCGTCGAAGTTTATCTTACTTGATCTGATTTTACTTCTTATTTGCACCGAGTCGATAAATTCGGTTAAATCATCGTAAGAAGTATAATCAAACCGGACCTTTCCATTTAACTCGCTCTTTCGGGTTTTTGCCTTCAAGTTTGCGAATTCCATGGTGTTGTATGAAACAATAAAATCCGATTTAAACTCTTTCACTTCAAAACCTGATGCTTCTGTGCATTTCATATTTCTAATTTCCCCTGAAAGGGAATCGGAGATAATCAGGAAACGATCAATTCGAGCGGTAATATCCTTAAATTGAAGGTGATCGTAGTTCATTCCATAGGAAGTATCTGGAACAGAGTCACGAGATTCGTAGGTAAAATCTATGTTTTCGAGTTCGGCTTTCCAAAAGAAAATTTCAGTTGGAGTAGATTGCGTTGTGTCGCCAGGCTTTTTGGGAGGATCAATAACATCGAGAATAAATTGGATGTTGAGGTCGTCTTCATTCCAAAACTGACGCACATTGAACTGTCCGTTAGAGAGTTTCACATGGTCAAAATCGAAGTGTGATGCATTTAGGTAAACATCATCGAAATTGGCTTCGATTCTATCCATGTACAACAAAGTGTCTTTGTGTAGGTCTTCAACATAAAATCCTTCAAAGATGGCGCGGTCGAAAAATTGGATTTTCACTTTCCGAATTTCGACTTTCGCACCGATGGCTTTAGAGATTCTTTCGGCAGTTTTTTGGGCTGCCCAGGTTTGAAATGCTGAATTTTGAACAATAAAGAAGCATCCTGTTAGCAAGACGAGCAGGCTAAGCAGAAAAATTCCCGTTATTTTGCGCAGCAGTTTAATAAGCGACCTGATTATGGAGAAAATGCAACGTCCGGTTTACATTCTTGGAATTGAATCTTCCTGCGATGATACGGGCGCTGCGGTTTTGGCAGATGACAAATTGCTTGCCAACATTGTAGCCAACCAGGAAATCCACAGAAAATGGGGCGGAGTTGTTCCAGAATTGGCTTCCAGAGCACATCAGCAAAACATTATTCCAGTAGTTGAGGCAGCGCTTCATGAAGCAAAAATAAGCAAAGCAGACTTAGCAGCGATCGCCTATACGCGAGGACCTGGTTTACCTGGCTCTTTGCTTGTTGGTGGCTCGTTTGCGAAGGGAATGGCTACTGCTTTGGGCATTCCTTTGATCGGGGTGAATCACATGCAAGCGCACATTTTGGCGCATTTTATCCGAGAAGATCGTCCTATTCCTGAATTCCCGTTCCTTTGTTTGACAGTTTCTGGAGGGCACACACAGATTGTTCGGGTGGATGGACCTTTAGTTATGACCATCCTTGGTGAAACCCAAGATGATGCGGCAGGTGAAGCCTTCGACAAAGCTGCCAAAATCATGGGGCTTCCCTACCCTGGCGGTCCAATCGTAGATCAATTGGCACAAACAGGCGATCCGCATCGATTTGTTTTTCCAGAACCGAAAGCCGAAGGATTCAATTTCAGTTTCAGTGGATTAAAGACTTCGTTTTTGTATTTGATTAAAAAGGAAGAAAAGTTAGATCCAGAATTTTTGATGAAGCACAAAGAAGATCTTGCAGCTTCACTTCAATTTACAATCGTTAAAATCCTAATAAACAAACTACTAGCTGCATCAAATGCAACTGGAATTAAGCGTATTGCTCTTTCAGGTGGAGTTTCGGCAAATAGTGGATTGCGTAGAGCGATTGAAGGATTATCAACCGAAGGCTATGAAACATTTATTCCACCATTCGCATATTGCACCGACAATGCAGCCATGATTGGAATAACAGGTTGGTTTGCTTATCAGAAAGGCATTCGGAGTGAAATCACAGAAAGTTCTCAGGCTAGATTGCCTTTCTAAAGTTCTGTATTAGGCAGCTTTTTTAGAAGTGTCTTTCGCAGTTGAATCGTTGTTCAGTTTTTCGAATTCACGCATCAATTCTTCGTCTGTCTTGCCCAAATTCTTGATAGAAGCTTCAGCATCTTTGGCAAATGAATGTGAAGGATATTTTTTCAAATACTGTTTGTAGTAGTCGCCCGCTTTGTTGTCATCGTTCACTTGATTATCGTAAACAAAACCGAGGAAAAACATAGCTTCAGGTGCTCTTTTGTCTTCAGGAAATTTCTGTAAAAATTTGTCTAGGATTTTGATAGCAGATTCGCCCCAACCCAAATTGATACTGATATTGGCTGCTTTGAAAAGATATTCAGGTGCTAAAGGATTTTCAGGAAATTTTACAGCAAAATCATCGTATTCTACTTGCAAATTATAAGCAGCAACTTCATTGATCGGATTTCCGTTGGCATCGAGCAGTTTCTTTTCAAGTCCATTGATTTTTGCCACTGCGTCTTCACTACTGCTTCCACAAGAAGCAACAAAAATACTGAGAATAAATAGCAAGCCAACTGTAAGTTTCTGAATCATATTAAAGTGTATGTTTTATAAATTTGGGATAAAAATAGAAAATTGCTCACTTCCGAAGCATAGGAAATTTCATTCTATAATCAACTTTTACCTGTCCTCTTGAAATGTTGCTTAATTTGGATCTCAGCAAGGTTTTTCTAAGCGTGCTGATGCGGTCGGTAAACAAAACACCTTCGATATGGTCGTATTCGTGTTGAATAACGCGAGCAAGGATTCCTGAAATCTTTTCTTCGAAAGTGATCAAGTTTTCATCTTGGTAACGGATTAAGATTTCTTTCTGACGAATCACATCTTCACGAATACCAGGAATGCTCAAACATCCTTCATTGAAAGACCAAGTATCGCCAGTTTCTTCTATGATCTGGGCATTGATGAAGGCTTTTTTGTACCCTTTGAGAAGCGGTTCTTCATCTGCAAATGGTGTTGCATCAATCACAAACAAACGGATCGACAAGCCCACTTGAGGTGCAGCTAATCCAACCCCGTTGGCTGTGTACATTGTTTGAAACATATTAGAAATCAGATCATTCAAATGAGGATAATCTGCAGAAATCTCTTGTGCTTTTTGCTTGAGCACAGGATTACCAAAGGCTACAATCGGTAAAATCATATTGCAAAAGTAACCAAACGATTAGAATGATGCATTGGTGATTTTAAGTGTTCCGATTAAATTGCTGTTGTTCGAGATAACTTTGGAGGATAATGACAGCTGCTATTTGGTCGGTATTTTCCTTTACTGCCCGCTGTTTTTTTGATGCACCAGCCATCAACAATGTTTGTGTTGCAAGGGAAGATGTAAAACGTTCATCTACCCGTTTGACAGGGATACTAGGGTAGTTGTTTTCGAAAAACTTCACGAAATTATTGAGCGCTTCTATGGGTCCGCTGAGCGAGCCGTCAAGGTGTTTGGGCTCGCCAATAACAATGGTTGACACATTTTCGGAGGCCATATATTGCTTTACAAATGGGATGAGTTCTGCTTCCGAAACGACCTTCAATGCAGTTGCGATCATTTGAAGGTTATCTGTAACAGCTATACCTGTTCGTTTGGTACCGAAATCGAAAGCGAGAATTCTGGGCATGTTTTAATTTCTTGCAAGAAAGCGAAATTTCATGCAGAGTTTCACTGATACTAGTTTTACTCTTTTTAATAGACACATAAAATCAATGCATAATTTATGTATTTAACTGACTGTCTATACTATACATGTCTTTGATTTATATTATCCGATTTAATCGATTATAACCGGTTATTTTTTGGGGGCGATTCTTCATTCAATTATTTTGCCCCTTGGGAAGGGGATATTGGGTTTTCCCTAAAAAAAATTATGGCGGGTTCCAAATTAACTTTTCAGCATAAAACACTTTGGTGATAGATTAATCGAACAATTTTTCCTCTTCAATTACTTCTCGAAAGTGAACAATTCAATTTGAAATGCCATTCATTCGCTGATATAAGGAAGGTCATTTTTCTCTACATTCATAACAATTTGACCGCAGTGTAATTTTGAACCATCTTTATATTGGCACAAATCTGTAGGTAAGGAGTCTAATAAATATTAGAAACATCATTGATTTCTGCCAGCTTCTTAATACCTAATGAATAAGACTTTTTCTAGAGATTACTATCAGAGAGATACATTTCATTCAACATTAAAAATTCATATTGAACAACTTATAAAACCAAAGAACGAAAATTATATGTATGTACATTTAATCTGTTACCTTTGATTGTTATTGTTGTTAGTGAAATCAAATGGAAAGAAGAAAATTCGCAAAATTATCAGCTTTAGCTATGTTTACTTCACCCGAAAGAATGATCAAAGATTTGCTGCTTAGCGATGATCAACATTCAGAAATGCCTGTTTTGTTTGTTGGACATGGTAGTCCAATGAATGCTATCGAGAAAAACAAATATTCCGATAGTTGGACCGCTCTCGGATTGAAAATTCAAAAGCCTAAGGCAATTTTAACCATTTCGGCCCACTGGGAAACTGATGGAACGAAGCTCATGGCGAGTCCATTTCCAGAAACAATTCATGATTTTGGTGGATTTCCACAAGCCTTGTTTGATGCACAATACAAAGCGCCTGGCGATCCAAAATTAGCTGCAGAAACGGCTCAGTTGCTGCACGACTATGAAGCAAAAACCGATCTTTCTTGGGGCCTTGATCACGGCACTTGGAGCGTGCTGAAACCGATGTTTCCAAATGCAGACATTCCAGTAATTCAATTGAGTTTAGATTACCGAAAAGCACCTAATCGCCATTATGAAATGGCCAAAATGCTGCAAACATTAAGAAAAAAAGGAGTGCTCATTTTAGGCAGCGGAAACATCGTGCACAATCTTGGGTTGCTCGATTGGCGTAATCCAGACAAAGCATTCGATTGGGCAACTGAATTTAATACCATTGTTGTAGATGCTATCAAGCAAGGGAACCATCAAAAACTGATTAACTTCAATCAATTGGGAAAACCAGCTCAATTGGCCATCCCAAGTACAGAACATTATTTACCAATGTTGTATGTTTTGGCGGCACTAAAGCCTGAGGAAACGGTCAAATTTTTCAACGATACACCTTCAATGGGATCGCTCTACATGACAAGTTTTGTATCTGCCTAAATTGTCTAAGGTCGCTTAATGGGATCATTGCCCATCATCACATACTGCAAAATATTTGCTCCCATCTTTAGGGCTTTCTGACGATTGGCTTCAGAGTCTTTGTGCACATTTTGATCTTCCCAACCATCGCCTAAATCGCACTCAAAAGTGTACAATACGACCATTCTTCCCTGGTAAAACAAGCCAAATGCTTGTGCCGATTTACCATCGTGCTCATGTATTTTGGGCAATCCGGCTGGAAAATCAAATGTTTGATGAAAAATAGGATGCGATGGGGGAATTTCAATTAAATCTAGATCAGGAAAAATACGCTTCAACTGTGGACGAATAAATGGATCCATCCCGAAATTATCGTCTACATGGAGAAAACCACCACCCGTTAAATAAGCTCGCAAATTGTCGGTTTCGACCGTCGAAAAAACCACATTGCCGTGACCAGTCATGTGGATGAATGGGTAATTAAAAATCTGGGGATCGGCTGCATCAATAGTAGCAGGTTCTTCGGCAATGCCTGCATTTAGATTTCTGTTGGCAAAGGAGATCAAATTGGGCAATGATGTAGGATTTGCATACCAATCTCCTCCCCCATTGTATTTCAGCAAAGCAATTTGAAACGATCCTTGACAATTGGCAGCCAGTCCAGAAAAAATTGCGAAAACAAAAGGAATAAGCCTATACATGTATCTAAAACGATTGATCTTGAACAACGACCAAAAATAAGCTTTATTCTCCAACAAGAATCCGCCGAAAAGTGAGATTTATTCGAGGTCCAGCGTGGGCTCGTTTAGGCAATGCGTGTTTCCAATTCTTTTGCATGCCTTTCCCCATCAGCAATAAACTACCTGAGGTGAGCAAAAATACCTTCTTCAAGTCGCTTCGTTGGTTATGCTTCAAAACGAAATCTCTTGCCGAACCTAAACTCAAAGAAGCAATTATCGGATTCTCGCCCAATTCAGGCTCATCGTCGGCATGCCAACCCATACTGTCTTTTCCATCACGGTAAAAATTGATGAGCACCGAATTAAATTTAAGGCCTGTTTGCAATTCGATTTTTCCAGCAATCTCAGCTACCGCAATTGAGTATGGATTGGCAGCTAATGTGATTCCTGAATAAGAATAACTTAATCCTTCCGACGACTGCCACGCCAACAATCTAGGTTGATCAACCCATTTACCGAACATTCTGATTTGAGGCTGAATCCAATCTGTTTCATTAGAAATTCTGTTGAAAAGTGATGAAGCATCTTTCTGTTGAAGAAAATTTTCATCATACCAACATTCATCTTCACATCCAATTATTGGGATTCTTTCCATATATAAGAATCAAAACAAATCGTTTCTAATTATGTTTGCTAACTTTTGTAAAATCAAAAACATGAAAATACTCTTTCAAATCATCGCCTTGTCGGTAATATTAGCCTCTTGCGGCTCCAATCAAACTATTACCTACACCTTAAAGGATATAGCTTTTTCTGCCGAAGGTCCATTGTTCGAAGGTCCAAATACTATGCAATATGAGTTGGCAAATGCGATAAACGATACTTTGAAAAAAGCAGGCTTCACCAAGGATCAACTTGAAAAAGTGCAATTAAAATCGGCATCCTTCAGCACTGCAGACAGTGTTGGTTTTGGGGCTTTCAATTCGATTGCACTTCAATTAACCGCACAAAACAGTTCGATGGTAAACGCTGCGATAATAAATCCGATCCCTGCAGGTGCTAAAAACGCTGAGCTAACGGTTTCGAAAGAGGCCGAACTCACCGACTTTTTCATGCAAGATAAAATCTTCTTGGTAACAGATGCTAATCTTTCGAAAGACCAAGATGCAAGTGCACAATTTAAAGCGAACATCGTTTTTGAACTAACTGTTTCAAAGTAATCATTATGAAAAATCTCTTGTTGTTGGTGTTAAGCACCTTTACATTATTTGCCCATTCAATTTCTGCACAAGATCAAGGCGATCGGATTATAGGAATTTGGGAACCTAGCAATGGTAAAGCGCGCGTGAAAATTGAAAAGATTGGAACACGCTATTATGGTAAAATTGTTTGGCTCAAAGAACCCAATGATCCTGAAACAGGAAAGCCAAAAGTTGACAAAAACAATTCTGACGCTAACCTGCAAACCGTTCCATTGAAAGGCTACAGACTTCTAAAGGACTTCAACTTTAAAAGCGGAAACGAATGGGATGGTGGAACTATTTATGATCCAGAAAACGGAAGCACTTACGATTGTGTTATCACAATGAAAGACAACAACACACTCGACATCAGAGGCTTCATAGGAATTTCTGCATTTGGAAGAACAGATGTTTGGAAACGCCTGCAAACGCAGAAGAAGTGATGAGAAATTGGCTGCTTTTATTGGTTTTTGTCCCTGGCTTCCTTTTCGCACAACCTGATTCTACAGCTGCAGCAGAAGATTATAGTCAGTACGAAAACCTCGACTTTGCTGATGAAGGTGCAAAAAGGTATTGTACCTCAAAAGTGCTGGATTTAAGTCCGCAGAAACTAATTTCGGTTGGCTTCGATTTTCAAGGACCCTATGAACTTGAAGAAGCAGGTAAAGGAAAAACCAATTTCGATTATTCGAGTGGTGAAAGACTCCAATTTAATATTCCTGTAATTTCTAAGAACAGTGTTATTGTTCAAGCTGGCTTAAATTATGCTGCCCAGCGATACTCTGGAACTGCTGATTCAAAGGCTGTTTTAGGGCGTAATTTATTGGAGAATGGACTTACAACAATTGGCTTGAACCTCACGGTTTTTAAGCCTTTAAATGAAAAAAGATTTCTGCTTTTCCAAGGTTCTTCAGACTTAAATGGAGATTATTCATTCAATAAATTCCTCAATCTAAAATTCTTGAAGTATTCAGCTGCTTTGGTTTATGGCTGGAAAATGCACGAGAGACTCATGTATGGATTTGGTTTGTCGCGAACCTACAGAGTGGGAGAAATGAATTACATCCCAGTATTTCTGTACAATTACACTGCGCCAAATCGGAAATGGGGAGCTGAAGTACTCTTCCCTGCAAGAGCCCATTACCGTCGTACATTTTCGTCGAGAAGTCTGTTGCTGTTGGGCTATGAGCTCGAAGGACAAAGTTATCGAATGAATATAGATGGGAATTTTTCTTACCCAAACTTTGGGAATCCACTTACTGTTGTAGCTCCAATCAATGGAGCTGAACTTCGTCGCGGAGAACTGAGAATCAGAGCCGTTTTCGAACGATCGATTAAGAACTTCATTTGGATTTCTGCCCAAGCAGGATTCCGTTACAACTACAGTTTCAATGTGGATGAAGTGCCTAATGGCGACTTCTTTAGAGGTTTCTTCGGCGACCAAACCTATGGAATGGAGAATTTTCTCGGGAACACATTTTATTCTATGGTTAGCATCAATTTGGTGAGCCCTTAGTGGCGCTTCACTAGAATAGGTATTTTCGCCGCATGAATGCAGAACCGATCGTTGTTACCGGAATCGGAATCCTATCCCCGGTAGGGAAAAATGTACAAGAAAACTGGAATTCTTTGCGCAATGGAATTTCGGGTGTAAAAGCAATTTCACGCTTTGATTCTGCGCCGTTTAACACGCATTTTGCTGCTGAAATAGAAGGATTTGACCCTAGCGGGATCGACCATGTGAAACAGTTGCGAAAAATGGATCGATTGAGCTGGTACGCGTTGGCCGCCTGCGATGAAGCATTGAACATGGCGCAATTCAATCAAGGGAATTTTAAGCCAGATCGAACTGGAGTTTCTTGGGCATCAGGAAATGGTGGAATTGAAAGTATTGATGAGGCGTTGGTAGCATATGCAACTGATAGATCAAGACCACGTTTTTCGCCCTATTTCCAATCGAAAGCACTGCCCGATTCTGCAAGTGGATGGATTGCTTCACGGTACGGATTTAAAGGTCCTAACCAACTTTCTGTAGCTGCTTGTGCCTCGTCGAATGCAGCGATTTTAACTGCGATGCTTTATCTCAGAGCCGGACTTTGCGATACAATGGTTGCTGGTGGTTCGGATGCACCGATCACACCTTCTGTTATTGGAGGTTTCGGCGCGATGAAAGCCCTCAGCACACGGAACGACGCCATGGTTGAAGCCTCCCGTCCATTCGCAAACAGTCGCGATGGATTTGTTTTGGGAGAAGGCGGAGCTGCTTTGGTTTTAGAGACTTTATCGCATGCAGAAAAAAGAGGTGCAAACATCCTTGCAGTGCTTTCTGGTTGCGGAAATGCGAACGATGCAGGACATCCTACAGCCGCCGATATGGATGGATATGGCACTTCGGCTTCAATTCGGATGGCACTTGAAATGGCAAAGCTGGATGCATCTGAAATTCAATTAATTAACCCACATGCTACATCTACGCCCAATGGAGATTCTGCCGAATACAATGGGTTTCACGCTGTTTTTAGCGATTTGTTGAAGACCATTCCAATGTCGGCAACCAAATGTATGACCGGCCATTTGCTAGGTGCTGCAGGTGCAGTTGAAGCAGCATTTAATGTTTTGGCATTGCAGAATCAGGCTTTCCCTGCGGGGATAAATCACTTTGATACAGAAATCTCTTTCGTCAATTCAGGCATTCTGCTGTGTGGAAAAACCATGGAAGGCAAAATCGATCACACATTAAGTCACTCGGCGGGATTTGGCGGCCACAATGCTACAGTCATTATCAGCGCTCCGCAAGCAGCACTTTCCAAGCTGTAAGCGTATCGCCTTTGTCGAGCAAACTTGCAGCCACTCGGTGATGTGCGAAATCTGTGGTTGGAATATCCATCAACAGCAATGCATAGATTTCAGATTGCTTGAATTCTTGTAAAGATTCTTGATCGGGTAAAGCTTCTACATTTCCTAATTGACCAAGGTGATTGCCCGTTAAAACTGGTGAGAAACGAATGTCGGTTGGGATTTGATCTACACCCATTCCTAAGGTGGTAAGTGGTTTTTCCACTTCGAACAGTGCATCACCATTTGCACGGCAATACCAATTTCCGCCAAGGCGCGAAACCAAGTCAATTTTGTGTTGATCGATCTGGTTGTTTTGATTCAATATAGCTTCATTGACGTGAATTCGCTTCACCAAACAAATTATCAAGTTCCCTGCACCACCTTGCTCTCCTAAAGCAATTACTTGTTGTACTTCACATTCAAATTGCACTGGACTTTCCGCAACCCTCGGTGGTTTGATTGTTTCTGATGGTATTGCAGTAAATCCAGACTTCTCAAATTCATTCACTCCTTTTTGGTATTCGGTGCTAGAAAGAGACATTTGCTGAACCATATCGTAGTTAACAACATTGATCACGACTTCGGCAACCTCCAAAACATTCTCTAGCGTGTGCTTGGTTGTATTATCGCGCACCCTTCGGGCAGGCGAAAAAATGAGAATTGGTGGATTGGCACTAAAAACATTAAAAAAACTAAACGGACTTAAATTCACCTCACCAGCAGCATTGATAGTACTTGCAAAAGCGATTGGTCTAGGTCCAACAGCAGCTTGAAGAATATTCTGTACACCTGAAACAGGCATTTCGGAAGGATTGAACGTAATCATACTGCAAATGTAAATGGTTGAAAGTGCAGATTAAAACAAAAATACAAATACATACATACAAAGTGATTTCTCTGAATTTCAGTATTTTATAAATCCAACAAAATCAGAACACATATTAATTAGATTTAATTGTTAGTTTTGTGACACCTAAGTACAAAAAACACTATTTAATCTATGGAATTTAACGATCAACAAGATCGGGAAGAGATTTACTCAAAGCCTGTTCGTGCAGGAAAGAGGACTTATTTTTTTGATGTAAAGAGCACCAAAGGGGAAGATCTTTATTTAACGATCACTGAAAGCAAGAAACGATTTCGTGAAGACGGAACTTTCTTTTACGAAAAGCACAAGATTTTTCTTTACAAAGAAGACTTCGATAAATTCTCAGAAGGTTTGAATGAAGCGGTTGATTTTATTTTAAAAAATAATCGCAACCCAAGCAATGTATCAGCCAATGAATCCTACAGCGAACCGGTTGAGGCAAAAAACAATGATTGGTCTAATATTGAATTTGAAGATTTAGACAAATGACAACCCTTCTATAAAGAAATTTCAGCCCGATTTATTCGGGCTTTTCATTGATCCCAAAGGGTTTATTAGCCTAGCAGAAGCAAACCAATTACAGCTGCTAAAAAATACGATACCAACCCACCAGCACCAGCATAATCTTTCGCGATTCTTTGTCCGAAGAACAACAATACCAACGAAATGGCTCCAAAAGCAACACCCCAAAATGCGGAGTTGTTTTTATGGTGGACTAGCAATTCAACAATTCCGTATGCTGAAAGCAAGCCTGAAGCAAGTTCTGTTAGGGTAATCAATATCAGCAGTAAGGGCACCAAACCGCTCAAGAAAGTGTCTTTAAAATGGCCAACCAGCCAACTTAAGTTTTCTCGAAAGTTGATGACTTTGTCAAGGCCGGATTGAATAAATAAAATGGCGAAAAATGACGCCAAAGCTAAACGGCTGTAGTAAAGACCCGTTGCGGAAATAGTAAAAGTTTCTTCCATGACAAAATTGATATCCTATCAAATGTAACTGAAACTTGTTAAATCCTTGCAGTAAAAATGTTGGTTGTCGATCGCAGAAATTAGAAATGGCTAAGTCCTAGCAATTGAATTTCCATTGTATCTCGTGTTTTTTGATCCGATACAATTCTACTTTCGTTCACCAAACTTCTAATTTGGGAAATCGGCAATTTATCGTAATAAACATGCGATTTCAGGTATTGGAAAATCCCAGTTAAATGATCCATTCCGCGCAAATTCCCCGCTCTGCCAGAAGCAACACCTGTGAGGGCGACTTTCTTTCCTCGGTAAATTTCAGGGTCTGCACAATCAATGAGCATTTTCAAAATACCAGGAAAGCTTCCATTGTATTCGGGCGCGACAATTAATAATCGCTCGGAAGTATTGAAAACATCGTGCGCAAACTCTCTAAACGGGTTTTCACCTTTGCGATAAACACTGTCATCCACTGGAAAAGATGGGAAATCGGTGAGTTCTACCAATCGACATGGTAAATTGTTCTTCATCGCAATTTCAGCATAAGTAGCTGCTACACCTGCTGTAAAACTCCCGATTCTGTTGGTTGCACTAATAACTGTGATCATAATTTGCTCTTGCGCAAATCTAAACATCAATCTGCAGAAGATGTTTGAAACTATCAAATTATATTTATCATGTAGGTCTCGACAAAACGTGTCAAATGATCATTTTTTTCGACCTTTGAACAACTCTCTGAAACCGACATACACCCGACGGTTTTTAATTAAACTGAACATGAAATTTATCACTTTACTCCTACTCTCTTTTCTTACGTTTTCGCAAGCATCAATAGCTCAATGGCGTAGCGCAAATCCTTACAATGGAACTTACAACGATATCTTCTTTCCAAATAAACTTACGGGTTTTGCCGCAACACAATCTGCTGGTGTTGGAGGCTGTTCTGCAACACTATCGATTCACCGGACGATAGATGGTGGCGAAAATTGGGTGAGAATGACTACTGGATCAACGGCTCAAATGAACCGTTTACATTTCATCGATGCTTTTACAGGTTGGGCAGTTGGAGCATCAAGTACAGTTTTGAAAACAACCGATGGTGGACAAACATGGACCAATCAAACCTCTGGAGTAGGATCAGGATTAAACGACATCCACTTTTCCAATGCCAACGTGGGTTTGGTTGTTGGACTTGGTGGATTTGTTAGAAGAAGTGCCAATGGAGGTTCTACATGGTCGACCGTTTCATCTGGAGTAACCACTACCCTATTGTCGTGTTGGATGGTTGACTCGAATGTTGGGTATTTCTGCGGTGCAAGTGGCGTAATTCGTAAAACTACGAATGGAGGCACAAGTTGGTCGAGTGTGTACAGTGGAACTGAGTACTTTAAGGACATATGGTTTTCGGATGCCAACAACGGATTTGCACTCACTCCAACACAGATTTTCAGAACCACAAACGGCGGAAGTTCGTGGCAATCCTACACATTCGATGGCACTCAAGTGCTTTGGAAAATGAATTTTGTGAGTGCACAAACTGGATTTATTACTGCTGATCCAAATACAATTTATAAAACCACCGATGGAGGAGTTACATGGGAAACTATCACAAATCCAGACGCTTCTCTTTGGCAATCGATCTATTTTGTAGATGAACAAAATGGTTTTGTTGGTCGCGACAATGGTAAAATCGCCAGAACAAGCGATGGTGGAATTAATTGGACTGAACTCACAGCAGGATTTGCCAGTGAACCATTTGATATAGATTTTGTGAATCCTTATGTTGGTTTGTTTGCTGCAGGATCTAAAATCTACAAAACTTATAATGGATCTTTAACCATGCGTGAACTGCAAACAGGAACCACCAGCAGCTTTACCACTGTTAGATGGTTGAATGATAGTGTGATTTTGGCATTTGGTGATGCAGGAATGATCGTGAGATCAACGGATGCTGGAAATAGCTTTACAACGGTAACAAGTCCGATTCAATCTACCATTGTGGATGTTGATAAAGTAAGCGAAACAGTTCTGTACGCGTGCGCTTCCGACGGAAAGGTAATCAAAACAACAAACGGTGGTTTATCATGGACTGTAACAGGTAATACTGGAGCTGCATTCCTGAGAGGAGTATCCTTTGCAAACAATTTGGTAGGCATGGTTTCGGGTGGAGAGAAGGTTTACAAAACCAGCAATGGAGGCGTAACCTGGCAGCTCAAGAATTTGGGAATTGATATAAATACAGGCTTGGATGATATCGCGATGATCGATCCAAATCTTGCATATGCTGGTGGGACATTTGGAAAGCTTTACAAAACCTTCGATGGCGGTGAATCATGGAATCCGATTTTTCCTGCTTCTCAAGTAAATGCATCCATAGATGAAATGCAGTGGCTTACTGATTCGATCGCGTATTTCGCTCGATTAAATAGTCAATCTATAACCATTAACGGCGGCGTTGACCTCGGATCCGAATCAACCTATTGTTTAGCCAATAACGGAGGCGTAAACGCAATTGAAATAGTTGATTCTATTTATGGTTATTGTACTGGTGGAATCAGTAAAGTGCTCCATACATTGAAGCCGAATACACTTTGGAGAACTTACCTCCAAGATTCTGTTTATTGCAGCAATTCGAGAATTTTTGTGGGATACAATGGATCAGGAATTTCACTCAACGACAAGTCTATCATTGCCCAACTGAGCGATGCAAATGGTGATTTCAGCAATCCAATCAACATCGGAAACTTTACAATAGTAACACCAATCCCAGATCCATCGGGAATTATAACATGTCAATTACCTAACAACCTCAATGGAAATGGATACCGAATTCGCGTAATCTGCAACGACCCCGCATTGGTGAGTCCCGACAACGGATTTGACATTCGCATTCAATCGACAATCATCCCATCAGTAAGCATCGAAGCCAATCCTGCCACAGTTTGTAGTGGATCTCCGGTGAATCTAAATGCTGAAGTTTCTGCCGGAGGTGTGAATCCTCAGTTTGCGTGGACGATCAACGGGAACCCGATTAATTATCAAGCATCCAACCTTACAATAGATACACTTACTGTGGCATCAACAGTTGCCGTTTCACTCACGAGCAGTCTCACTTGCCCATCACCACCATTAACCACTTCTGATAACGTTCTAATTCAAGTTGGATTAACACCTCCAGCATTTGCAGGAAACGATACTGTTCTTTGTTCTGGCGAATCAGTTCAATTGGGAAGTCCAAGTGAATTCATTGTTTCTTGGTTACCCGCGGCAGGTTTATCAGATGCTGGAGATAATCAACCGGTGGCATCTCCAGACTCGTCAACAATTTATCGGTTAACTGTTATAAATAATGAAGGATGTGTGGGAATTGATTCGGTGGAAGTAATCGTGAATCAAGATCTGCCTGCCATTTCTTTGAATTTGTCGGGTGATTTACTCACCATTACAGAGAATCTGGAAGGAACTTTTACTTGGTTTTTCAATGGAGAAATAGTTGCCGACGAAACAAATGATAGTTTGGTGGTTTTTGCTCCAGGAGATTATGTATTGGAATTTGTAGATGTATTTGGCTGCAGTGTGATTACACCAGTTTACACGATCACAACAGTTTCAAGCGGAATTGTTTCAAACTTGACAGAACCTCGATTAACAATACAAGCAGGAGTTTGGCAACTTGATCGAGTGAATAGCAATTCATCTTCACTTCCAGTAAAATTGTTCGACATCAGCGGTAAATTACTGTTTACTGGAACGATGCAACAAGTGGGTGAGAACCGTTTCAACATGCCTGCGCAGAATCATTCGGCTGGAATTTACCTTTTAGAATTCACACAATCGGGTATTCCGCAGCGCGTAAAATTCATTATTCCTTAAGATGATAAGGAGTTAAACGCTGCTTTTGGATCGAAATACAGCATTGATGAGATAGGAACAAAGCTTTTCAATTGGTTTGAAATTCATTCTGAAATTTCGCTGTGATCAATTGCAAAGCGTCCTGTTTATAGTACTTGTGAGGGATTTCTTCCTTGTTGCTCTTGATTCGCATGGTCTTGTATCAATATGAGCGTGTTGATATGACACATTTGAGAATTTATTTCATTACTTTTGGGCACCTGAATGAACACGCCGGAAACTATGACTGCGGTTGAGAACCGTTTGGTACAATTAAACCCCCATGTTTCAGTTGACTGTGTCATCTTCGGTTTCGACGAAGGTGATTTGAAAGTCCTGCTAATTGAGCGAAATCTCGATGAGTTAGATCATCAGTCTAGATTGTATTCTTTACCAGGCAACTTGGTAGATGACAACGAGGATTTGGATACTTCTGCCATGCGAATTTTGAAGGAACTTACTTCAATTGAAAACCTGTTTCTTGAGCAGTTTTATGCTTTTGGTGATCCCAATCGTGTGAAAAATTCTACCGATGCGCAATGGTTAAACGCGGTGCGTGATGTGCCAACTGCCCGTGTAATAACAGTTGCTTATTACTCTTTGGTGAAAATCGGTGATTACCAAACCGCTCCTTCATCATTTGCTCGTAAAACTTGGTGGTGTCCAGTTTCTGAAACTCCAGACTTAGCATTCGACCACAACAAGATCTTGAATGCAGCATTGAGGAGTCTAAAAAACAAATTGCGCATTGAGCCGATTGGTTTTGAATTGTTACCTAAGAAGTTTACGTTAGGCCAATTGCAGAAAGTGTATGAAACCATTTTAGGCACAGTGCTCGACAAGCGCAACTTTCGTCGTAAAATTCTTAACAAAGGTTTCTTGAAGCCATTGCAAGAAAAGCAAAAAGGCGTTCCACATAAACGTGCGCGGTTGTTTGAGTTCGACCAAGAAACATACGACAGTCTAAAGTCGGGTCAATTAAATTTCGAGTTTTAATTCATAGTTTATTTTCAATAGCGATCTGCATCAATTGTATTGATGAATATCGAATGCACCTGTAATTTAGGCTATTTGATAAAAGCATTATTGAAACATGTAACCAATGATTTGTAATTTCTGCTTTTAACTGTTATTGTTGATAAATCGTGATATATCCCTTTTCGCTACTGTTAGAATTTCCAATCGATAGTATTGAAATGACACTAGTCCATTTCCTTAAATTCATAATTCTACAAATTAAGTAAAAATCACATTAAAAAAATAAGTTTTGAATTGGGCCAGTTTATAAAAATATTTGGAGAATAAACGCTTTTTTCGTTGGGGATACAACCCCATGCTTTCCCCTACCCAGTTGTAATTTATCGATTTAAATCCTAGCTTTAAAATGAAATATTCAATTCGAAATTTCTTTTTTAAACATCTCGGTTGATAAAATTTGCTCTATACTTTTCAAATGCCTTTCATTTACTTAATCACCAGCATTTGCAATATATTCTTCGATCATATACAGACCCTATTCTACGAAATAAATAAAAAAAATCACTAATAATACTTTTGGATTGATAATGCAGTTTGTAAATAAATTTGGATTATGGCGATATTTTTCGTTGGGGATACAACCCCATGCTTTCCCCTACCCAGTTGTAATTTAATGATATTTTTGCCTGATGAAATGCAAAATATTCAATTCTGAATTTCAATTTTGAACATTCTGGTGCATAAATTTCTCATTATACTTTTTCAACCCTTTTCAAAATTTAAATCATCAGTATTTACTCATTTTTACTTGATGATTAGCATCCTCTGCTCTACGAAAAAAATAAAATCTCACGCATTAAATCCTTGTATTTGAATGGTATAGTTTGTAAATAAATTTGGATGATAACGATATAATTCGTTGGGGATACAACCCCATGCTTTCCCCTACCCAGTTGTAATTTACTGATTTTTTTGCCTGATGAAAAGCAAAATATTCAATTCGAAATTTCAATTTTGAACATTCTGGTGCATAAATTTCTCATTATACTTTTTCAACCCTTTTCAAAATTTAAATCATCAGTATTTACTCATTTTTACTTGATGATTAGCATCCTTTGCTCTACAAAAAAATAAAATCTCACGCATTAAATCCTTGTATTTGAATGGTATAGTTTGTAAATAAATTTGGATGATAACGATATAATTCGTTGGGGGTACAACCCCATACTTTCCCCTACCCAGTTGTAATTTAATGATTTTTTTGCCTGATAAAAAGCAAAATATTCAATTCGGAATTTCAATTTTGAACATTCTAGTGCATAAATTTTTCATTATACTTTTTCAACCCTTTTCAAAATTTAAATCATCAGTATTTACTCATTTTTACTTGATGATTAGCATCCTTTGCACTACAAAAAAAATAACAACAATCACTATTAATATGCTTGGATTAATGGTGCAGTTTATAACTAAATTTGGATTGCATCGATATTTTTCGTTGGGGATACAACCGCATGCTTTCCCCTACCCAGTTGTAATTTAGCGATTTTATCAGCTTGTTCAAAATCTACTTATCGACATAGCTTGTTAAAATCTACAGGTTCATTATTTCAATTGCAAGCCATACAATTCCCAATGATAAGGTATTTCAACATATAAACTCAAGGAATTCATTTCGGCTTTGAGTCATCAAAACCAATTAATCTTTTAGCTTTCAAAAAAACGGGTTTACCTCATTTCTGAAACAAACCCGATCCTAAAAACCCTTTTATCTTTTATTGCATCAACAATTTCTCACGGTAAACAACACCTCCATTAATCACTTCTATCAGATAAAAACCTGAAGGCAATCCACTTCGTTGAATCATTGCCAATTCACCGTTTACAGTTTGTTGTTGCAACAGCCTTCCTGATGCATCCAACAATCGAACTTCCGAATTACCACGACTAGGTAGCTCGACATAAACAACTTCTTGAGCAGGATTTGGGAACACATTCAAACGCACAAACGCATCTAATTCTGCGAAGCCAACATTGCGCAAATCCAAATCAACTGTAAAAGTATCAGCACCACAGAGGTTCGTCACGATCAAAGTAGCTGTATACTCAGCTCTACTAGGATATGTGAAACTCACCGTACCATTTAATGCAAGATCCTCATCGCCATCGCTGTCGAAATCCCAAGAATATACCGCAGGACCAGTTGTAGCATCAACAAAAGTTACTGTTAAGGTATTGTCGAGGATCGTTGTGAAGTTCGCTACAGGAGGCTCTATCAAAAGAACATTCACTACATCTGTAGCAGAACATCCGCTAGCGTTCACCACCGAAACAGAATAAGCACCAGCCTCTGTGATTGAAATGGTCGAAGTGGTATCTCCAGTTGACCAATCATAGGTATTGAAGTTATTTCCTGCATTCAATTCGATGGAACTTCCATTACATAAAATCCTGTCGGCTCCCAAGTTTAATACTGCAGCAGGTAAATTGGTCACTGTGAGTGTGTCATACACATTGCAGCCAGCTTGACCAAAAAATACCACATCGTAAACTCCAGGTTCAGTAACAGAAATCACAGGTTCATCAGATCCATTAGACCAAAGAACACCTACAAACTGACTAGCTTCCACAGTTGCAGTAACCCCCGAAAAAGCCGACGATGGTGGCGTAGTATTTAAATTCAAGAAAATGTCGTTTCCATTGTTGTCTTTCCCCGTTTGGGTTCCATCCGCATTGCGGAAAACCATAAACAAGCCATTCACCAATGAGTCTGCAGGAACGTTGTAATAATCGTAAACGTTGATGGTGATCGACCACAAATTGTTTCCAATGTTGGTCATCAAACCAATACCATCATCTTGGCCCCAATTGCCTACCCAAGGCTCAACAGCACCCAAAAATGGAGTGGTTTCATAAGATGAATGCATGTAAACCGTCGAAGCTGCAATTAATCCGGTTTGACCCAACGCTGCATTGTAAACAATGGTTAAAGAATCGCCTTGAGGCGTCAAAGTAACGCCCGGATCGAGAACTACAGCCACTCCACCACAACTTGTATAACTGTCAGCCAAGTTCAGCTCAATATCCAGCACATCGGTGCGCACTTGTACAGAATCAACACGAATACAACCATTTGCGGCCACCGCTGTAACTACATAGGTTCCTGCTTGGTTCACTGTGAATGATGAAGTTGTTTGTCCGCTGCTCCAGCTATATGTTTCAAAATTCGTGGATGCCGATACCAATAAGCCAGTGATCGTTCCACAGGTTGATGTATCATCCGATACCGTCAACACTGGAACTGGAAGCACTGTATAGGTTACTTCATCAGATGCTCCACAACCTTGGTCAGTAGTAACTTGTACCGAATAGGTGCCACTGTTTTCAACCGAAATACTTGATGTTGTAGCTCCGGTTGACCATAGAATATCAACGATTCCAGTGCCGATAATGGTTCCGGAAATACCTTCAAAACTGCTTATTGGAGGATTTTGTTGGAGATTTAAAAAGATCTCATTTCCAGCATCATCTTTACCCGTTCGGGTGCCATCCTCGTTTCTGAAAACAATAAACAACCCACTAATCGGATCATTGCCTTGGATATTGTAGTATTCGTAAACTGGAATCGTAATGCTCCACAAGTTGTTGCCTAACGACGTCATTGCACCAAGCCCATCATCCTGACCCCAATTTCCAACCCAAGGTTCAAAAGGACCTCCAAATGGAACCGCTTCGTAGCTAGAATGCATGTATACACGGTCGCCGGCTGGCAAATTGGCCAATGTCGATTGACCCAATGTAGCATCGTAAATAATGGTGAGAGAGTCGCCTTGCGGACTAGAAACATAACCCGAATTGAGAACTATTGGAGCACTTCCACAAACTGTTTGATTACCGCCCAAATCAACCAATGGTGAAGCAAAAACGTTCACATTGATCGTATCAAATCCCGCTAAATCATCTGCGAAAACCACTATCGAATATTCGCCAGCTTCTGTTACCGTAATTGTTTGAGTGTTGGCTCCTGTCGACCAATTATAACTTGTAAATCCTGGACCTGCATCCAAAATCCACGGGCCATCGGCAGGACAAGCATTGATATCTGCACCCAAATCCACAATATTCAAAGGATTTACTACAGTGTATGTGAAATTAAGGCCCTCATCATTTAAGAATCTGAGGGTGTGCATATCGAAATCTGCATTCAAATTCGGCACTGTTGATGAAAAAACATAAAAAAACACCTGAGCTCCAGCGTTAAAACCTGGGATCAATCCAAAAGCCTCACTGCCTGAAACATCCATCGGAATCACCACAGAATTTGCGAAACCATCCACCGAATAACGGAGGTAGAAAATCTCTTCAGGTGAAGGCTCTCCACTCAAGTAAGCGCTAATTTCTATAGGAACACCAAGCGTTACAGCGTTAAACGACAGATCACTCGATATCGAATCAATTACAACAGGTTCGGCAGATGTTTCCATGAAAATAGCAGAGGAATTCTGATAGCCAGCATCGCGCCAATTCACCGTATAGTGCTTATTGTCGGAAAGAATCACGCGGTTATCTGCCCCAGCATTGAACGTATAATTTTGCAACTGATCGATCACCACATTCACACCAGCCCATTTATTGGCGAAGGGTGTTAAAGCATCGCCCGATGTAAACAAGAAATCGAAAGTATCGGCAGCCACATCACCACCTTCAAAACAATCAATCGAAGCTTGCCAACGCCGTGTTCCGGTTGTAATCAAGTTCACTTGACCTCCAATTACCTGCGTCGAACTACCGAAAACAGAACCACTCACAGGAGGATTGGTAAAATTGTTCCAAGTACCTGGCAAATTCAAACCTTCTGGCTCAAATATCTGCGCCTGAACAAATGAAAATGAACACGTTAAAATTGCCAAACTTGCGAGCAAACGCCTATAACTAAGTGTAAAATTCTTCATGAAAAATGCTTTCGGAGTGTCAAAAATACACTAACGTCATTAAAGAAACTAAACAATTAGGTACTTCATCTTCGTCAAGATGTTTTTGGGCCTGCCCTTCCCTACCACTCCGCAAGGCTCCTTGCTTGTTCAGGTCGCGCTTTCCGCACTACACCTCGGTTTCACCTCGTGGTAGTTTGCTCCAATCGCTCAGGCAGCAGCAGAAATCAGGATAAAATCCATAGTTTCAAATAGACTGTGAACGCACAGTCGTTCCATTTCTAACTTTATCAACAATTGGATTCAGACTTTGGGTCTGCATGAATTTCAAATCACTTTTCTACAAGAAATCATTTTAAAATGAACCGACATGAAATCGATTGTAAACTTCTTCTATCGAATTAAATACACTATTGATATGGTCTAAACTACCAAATCAAGGATTCATTTTTTATTGTCTATAGTTCTTCTGTGTATTTCTTGAAGTTGTCCAAAATAGCTTGCCAACCCATTCTTTGAAGTTCTTCCGTATTTTCAGTTTCTGCTTCGAAGCTTTCAATCACCATCACTTGGCCCTCAAACATTTCAAATGAAATATCCACTTTGCGGCCATCGTCCAACAAATAGCTGATCGATTTTTCCACGGTTAATTCTGTGAACTTCCCTGAAAAATCGAATGAAAAACTCTCATCCTTCGCTGCCATAGAATAAACAAACGTCCCTCCTACTTGAAGATCATTGCTTGCCTTTGGAGCATGCCAATCGTCGGATGCAAAATTCCAATTCACAATGTGCTTTGGGTTGGTCCAACTATCCCAAACATTTTCTAACGTAGCGTTAACGAGCGTATTTACAGTTATTATCGACATATTTAAGTGGCATTTTATGGAGTTCAATTTTCAATTAATTCATCGATAATCCAAACCTGACTAAATTTTATTTTCCGTCACTTTCGAAATTGACCTTCCTGCTATAAATGGCTTGCCTTTAAGCGCCTGTACCAAGGTGAAAAATGCGAGCGCAACATACAGTGCTGCCATTAAAAAGGTCAACCATTTATTTCTCAATAAATAGAACGACAACAACGGAAGAACTTGCAAGGCATGCATCCCAATAAAATGCGCAACGCGAGGATCTCCAAACCGTGTGCTCCAATTTAAAATGGGCAAACCAGCGCCTCCATCTGGGCCTCCAATGGTATGTTTTAGAGCAGAACCCATCACGAAACCTTCGAACGAAAAAATTACGAAAATGATCAAGGCCAAACGAATACTCCAAACATAATAATCGGGCAAATCAGGAAAAGACTCTTTGAAAAACATTACGGCAACCCAAGCTGTCAATAGGGTTGCGCCACTTGCCGCCAGAGCCATCAACGAATACATGATTGAATAAAATGAAGAGCTTAAGTTGAAATGAGATAACTGTCCGCGGCCGGCTTGAATTGCGATGTACACAATTTCAAATCCCAATAATACGATGATGCCCCAATTAAAAAGCGAAAGGTTAAAACTCGGCAAATACGAGCAATAACAAGCCATCGCCCATGCATACAAAAATGTAGAAAATGAAAACTTGAATGGTTTTATCCATGCATTTGTTCCTGCAACTTGAATATCCTGAACCCTTGATAGCACAATAAATACCACTGATAGAATCAAGCAAATCAAGCCGAAATAAAACAGTTCAGCATTTTTTAGTCGAATGAGATGAAGAAATTGCAAGAGATGAAAATATTTGGTTTAACAGAAAGAAATATATTTTGACTGGGTTTGAAGCATGAAGAAATCACATCATTAACAACCTTCAAATATCAGATTTTATCAATCATGATTTCTAAGAATAAGGCAATTTTCGGCTGTGTACAAAATCATCATAAACACCATGAATTTCCTACGGTTTCAATCTAACTTCATCCAATGGAAATTTCTCTAAACACACCGGCATTACTCTTCCCTGCTATCTCACTTCTCTTGCTCGCATACACCAATCGTTTCTTGGCAATAGCAAATTTAATCAGAGGGTTAAGAAGGCAATACGATACCGACCACGACCAAAATGTGTTAAGCCAAATTCGAAATCTTCAAACTCGAATCATCATCATCCGCAACATGCAAGCCCTTGGAATAGGCAGTTTGCTACTTTGCGTAATCTGCATGTTTGCCTTATTTATGGACAAGCCCTTTTTAGGAAAAATACTTTTTGGAACGAGTTTAATTATGATGATGACCTCCTTAATACTTTCGCTTCGAGAAATAATTATTTCTGTAAATGCTCTAACTTTAGAATTGAAAAGAACAGGTGAGGAATTTAAGGATCGATTCATTTAAAATTCAACCCGAAAATTTGTATTGGTCAATTTAGCTTTTGACCATTTCTTCCATTCGCGCCGGAAGCTTCACTTTTACATGAATACCCAGTTGTAAGAATTTTCTAATCCACTCCAGTTTAGATTTTTGGTCTCTGAAATTGAAGCTGCTTTGATCATCCAACAAAGATTTTCCTCGGAAGAAATACTCATTTTGGATCTCCCAAAGATCTACTTCAACTTCCAATTGTTCGAGTACTTTAAAAATTCGGAGTACCAAATCCAGCAATCTCAATTCCGCATCTCTAGGCTGTAAATCTCGAATCAATTGATGCAATCGCTGAGCTGCTGCAAAAGCTATGGTAGTTCGATCGAGTTCAATTTTCCACTTCAATGCATCCTCCGCGAGATTCTCGAGGCGGTTCGGATACAAATTCCCATTTTCGAAAAAGTGTCTAATGTCTGAGTTTATTACATTTTCGAGATTCTTCACCAAAACCTGCGGAATGGGAATTCGGGCCTCACTCATCACCGAAATCAAATTGTAATTTCGGTTGTAAATCCTTCTGAATGAATCTTCCGACTGCTGAACGTCTTTCATAACGATTTCATTCAGCACTTTTCTCTGCTCGTCTTTGAAAAGGTTCCACAAGGAGAATTTCTCAGGACCAAAAAAGGTTTGCATAATGCCGATCACATCAGCCACATTCGATCTGGTGAATGCTTCCATAATCTGATCTTGCATTTCTTGGTAATCGCCATCTTCCATAAAGGCACTCGAATTTCCAATGATATG